>JBFOLQ010000622.1:0-2983 GCA_040830145.1 Flavobacteriaceae bacterium
AACAGGATAAAATGAATCCCGCCAAGAAGGCCATTACCATAAAAAATTATAAGCGTATTTCCTTTTTACGGGATACTACCTATTTAGATACCACGCTGACCATTCAGAAGGAGTACTAGTACAATTTTCTGAGAAAGGATGATTTTGAACTGATGCCCTTTGCCAATCTGGGACAACCTTACAACTCCCTTGGGGTTGATTTTAAATCGTCCCGTCTGTATCCCAGGATCGGGGCATTGGCAAAACATTTCAATTATATGGAACTGGAGGATATAGCGTATTACCATGTGGCCACGCCCATGAGCGACCTTTTTTTTAAGACCACTTTGGAACAAGGTCAATTGTTGGATGCCACGGTAGCGGTCAATACCTCTGAAAGGTTTAATTTTTCACTGGCCTATAAAGGCTTTCGTTCCTTGGGAAAGTATGTGCGCGATCAAGTTGATGCTGGCAATTTCAGGGCTACATTTAATTATGTGACCAAAAATGGGCGATACGGCATCAGGGGGCATACGGCGGTCCAAGATTTAAATTCGGAGGAACATGGGGGGCTGACAAAAAAGGAAGAACAGTTTGAATCGGCGAATCCGGACTTTAGTGAGCGCTCCCGTATAGATGTCCGTTTTACGGGTAACAATAGTGCCGACAGTAAATTGTTGGGCAAGCGATATTATATTGACCATTGGTATAAACTCATCAAAAAGGCCAAGGACTCCAGTGATGCTGAGCAAACGTCTCTATCCTTGGGGCATAGATTTGGCTATGAAACGCAGTTATACCAGTTCAGTCAAGGTGCGGCCAACACCTATTTTGGGGATGCCTTTGTCTCTCCCATATCCGATCAGGCCCGACTCAAGGTAATGGACAATGAGGTCAGTGCCCGTTTCTATAATAGGACATTGGGCAGTTTGGAAGGGAACCTGAGTGCGTATGATTACAACTATTATTTCAATAGCAAGGTATTTCTTGGCAATGGTGTTATTGAAAACCAATTGACCGGCACCCAAATTGCCGTGGGGGGGAAATATGCCAAAAGACTGGGGGGATTTGATTTCAATGCCTCCTTCAAACAGAACCTATCCGGGGAGCTGGGGGGACGCTTTGTCGAGGCCAATGCTTCCTATGCATTGAATGATCGGTTTACTTTTTCTGCCACCCTATATTCGTCGGCCAGAATGCCCAATTTCAACTACCTTCTCTACCAAAGTGACTACCGCAATTACAATTGGCAACATACGGATACCTTTAAAAAAGAACAGATCAATGCCTTAGGGGGCACCTTGGAAAGCAAAAAATGGGGCCGCCTATCCGCTACATATACCAATATAGATAAGTATGCCTATTTTGCCCCTGACCCTGACGTTGCCGTCACCAGTGAGGAGGCACATCAACAGAATATAGCCCCCTTTCAGGATGATGGCAATATAAGTTACCTTAAACTGAAGTACGAGGGGGAATTGCGTTATGGGGCCTTTGCCTTGAACAATACGGTCATGTACCAGACCGTATCCCAATCCAACAAGGTGCTCAACCTTCCACAATTGGTGACCCGGAACACACTGTATTATTCCACGGATGTGTTTAAAAAGGCCATGTACATCCATACCGGGATTACCCTTAAGTATTTTTCGTCTTACCATATGGATGCCTACAATCCGTTGTTGGGGGAGTTTTATGTGCAGACCTCGGAGAAGTTGGGTGGTTTTCCCATGCTCGATTTTTTTATCAATGGGAGGGTACAGCAAACCCGTATCTATTTAAAGGCAGAACATTTCAATTCCTCCTTTGGCAAGACCAACAAGTTCTATTCAGCCCCTGACTATCCCTATCGTGATTTTGTCATTCGGTTTGGGTTGGTATGGAACTTTTTCTCTTAGGGCGCTGGTCCAAGAATCCAATCCACGAACTTCCTTGGTGGGCTATTACTATAAAGTACCTTGGTCATTTGGGTGCCGAACGTATTCCCGGTGTGATAACATTATTTTTTTTACCCTGTAACCCTCACATAACCAATGTAATGTACGGGGTATAAAAAAAAGATGATTTTTTTCATGCCATAACTATTGCAAAAACAAAAAACAGGTTTACATTTGCAGCCCGTTTGCGAATAGCCGACGGCGCATTTGAAAGGGTGCAGACGTTCATTGTAAGATTGTTTTTTTGGAGTGGGAAAAAAGAAAAAAAATATTTTTTTTGGAAACCTTGCAGAAATAAAAAACAGTTGTATATTTGCACCCGCTTTGGAGGTTATCCAAGGCGCTTAATACAAGAATAATAGTTCATTGACATATTGCAGAGGGTCGATTTTTAAGGATCGATCCAGATAAAGACAAGACGAAAAACTTAAGTAGTTCATATAAAGAATTGAACCTAGAATGACCAAGGTTCCAAGCCAAGGGCGGCTCTTCGGCCGTTGTCCGCGAGAGAAATTTCAATAAGACAACGATGAAGAGTTTGATCCTGGCTCAGGATGAACGCTAGCGGCAGGCCTAACACATGCAAGTCGAGGGGTAACGGAGAGAGCTTGCTCTCTGCCGACGACCGGCGCACGGGTGCGCAACGCGTATGCAACCTGCCCTGTACTGGGGAATAGCCCGGGGAAACCCGGATTAATGCCCCATGTTGTGCGAAAATGGCATCATTTTTTCACCAAAGCTTCGGCGGTACAGGATGGGCATGCGTCCCATTAGCTTGTCGGTGAGGTAACGGCTCACCGAGGCAACGATGGGTAGGGGCCCTGAGAGGGGGATCCCCCACACTGGTACTGAGACACGGACCAGACTCCTACGGGAGGCAGCAGTGAGGAATATTGGACAATGGGCGAAAGCCTGATCCAGCCATGCCGCGTGCAGGAAGACGGCCCTACGGGTTGTAAACTGCTTTTATACGGGAAGAAAAAGGGGCACGTGTGCCCTGTTGACGGTACCGTAAGAATAAGGACCGGCTAACTCCGTGCCAGCAGCCGCGGTAATACGGAGGGTCC
>JBFOLQ010000623.1:0-3295 GCA_040830145.1 Flavobacteriaceae bacterium
GGCTTTCCAGAACTGAAGGGCCAATCAGTCCTGGATTACAGAAGGTATTGCAAGGAGCACTACGACCATCTACGTACTGCGCTCATGTTTGAGCCACGGGGCCATGCCGATATGTATGGCTGTATCTTGGTGCCCCCAAATGATGAAGGTGCCGATTTTGGAATCATTTTTTTGCACAATGAGGGATACTCGACCATGTGCGGACATGCCATAATCGCAATTTCCACATTAGCGGTACAAATGAAGTGGATAGAGGTGATGGAAGGGGATAATCTGTTAAAAATAGATGCCCCATGTGGTAGAATCACTTCTTTTGTCCAAGTTGAAAAGGGAATGGTGCAAGGGGTTCGGTTTCATTGTGTACCCAGTTTTGTGGTAGGCCTGGACCGTACTGTAGAAGTCGATGGTTTAGGAACGATCACATACGATCTGGCATACGGAGGTGCATTTTATGCCTATGTGGACATTGATAAGCATACGTTTGACTTTGACTTGACTACAGCATCCTATAGGGCTCTGATCAGTTCGGGAATGCAAATTAAAAATGCCGTGATGAAATGGGATACGGATATCATACATCCCTATGAAGACGATTTGAGCTTTCTATATGGGACCATTTTTATTGACAACAAACGTCAAGTCTCGGGAGTGGATAGCCGTAATGTCTGCATTTTTGCCGAAGGTGAGGTTGATCGCTGTCCCACAGGGTCAGGGGTATCCGGACGGATGGCCATCCATGGGAAAAGAAAAGAACTGGCACTGGGCCAAATCATGCACATTGAAAGCATTACCGGTTCCGTCTTTAAGGGGTCTATCGTGGCAGAGAAAGATTTTGGTCCATTCGAAGCGGTAATCCCTCAGGTCGAGGGCACCGCATACATTACCGGAACCCATACTTTTTGCATTGATCCCAATGATTCCATGAAAAATGGGTTCATTCTAAGATAGAGAGTGACCTTATTTTCATTACGTTGTATGGAGCTTGCAACCAAATCCTTGTCATACGCCCTCCTCGGTGCAAGGGGTTTTCATTCCAATCAAACTAGCCTCGCCTCCAGCCATTTTTTTAAGGAAGCAAAGTTCTTTGGTGAGACCCCATGTCCCACCGGAAATTCCTCATAGACATGGGAAATACCCAAATTGTCAAGAAAAGATGGGATTCTTTGGGCCCATTCAGGGGGAATCACCTGATCTACCTGTCCATGGGAAGCATAAATCTGCAATTTGGAATAATCTTTTTTCGTGTAGTTTTCCGGAATTATTTTTTCATTGATATAACCACTTAGGCCTACTACATTTTTTATCTTTTCGGGATGGCCCAGGGCCACGGCATAACTCAAAATAGTGCCTTGGCTAAAACCCAATAGGCTCACTTTATGCGTATCCAACCCATATACTTTGCAGGCCTCATCAATAAATTCCACAATTTTATCCCTGGACTCAATGGCCTGTTGGTCATCACTCCATTTGCCATCAACCGCATCAAAATGAATGGCATACCATGCATATCCGAAGGGTTGTAATGGATGGGGGGCACGCACTGAAATAACGCAAAGTTCACCGGGAAGTTCAGAAGCAAAGGAAAAAAGATCTTCCTCATTACTGCCATACCCATGGAGCATGAACACCACAGGTGGTTTTCCCTCGGTTAAACGGGAGGGCCGTATCAAATGTTCAAGGGAAAGGGGAGCAGTCGTCATCTTAAGGAACAAAGGTAAACCACTTTTGAAAATAAGGCCCCAAGAATGGGATGGTATTGAACTTTTGGTTCAGGGCACCCACAAATCCATAAATCCATAGGACAAGATATCCAACCCAAATTCCATAGAAGCCGTAAAGGTTGCCCCACATATTGTTCATAATGGCAAAGACAAAAAAGACCATATGAATCCCAAAAGCCTGTCTCAAATGAAACCGTGCATATGCATTTTTTGGTTCTATGTTCATGGTGATACCAATAAAGGTTCCAATAAGGGTAAGATACCCTATAATCGCAATCGTCTTCCCCTCACGTATGGTCTGACCGTCCATATCTGGTCTAAAAAGTGGATTTTCCATTATTGATGGTCCCCAAGACCTTTCCTTTTAGGGTATGGTCCAAAAACATACTGTTTTTGGAGGTGGAACGAACATGCTCCCTTGAAAAAGTATACTCCTTCATGGGATCGAACAGGGTAAGATGGGCCTTTTCACCCTCTTGGATCTTGGGAGGTTCCATACCAAAACAATTTCTTCCGTTTGTGAGCAGCCCTACCACTGTTTCAAGGTCGAACAACTCGTTCAAGGCCCCAAAGGCACTCTCCAACCCAATGGTTCCATATTCGGCATTACTGAACTCCAACATTTTATTCTCCGTGTTCATTGGGGCATGGTCAGTGGTCACACAGTCGATGATACCGTTTTCCAGCCCTTTGACCAGGGCCTTTGCATCTTTCTGGGTACGCAGGGGAGGCATTACCTTATACTTGGAGTCGAACTCCTTAAGTGTATCATCCGTAAAGAATAGGTTGTGAATGGCAGTACTACAGCTAACACGTAGTCCTTTTCTTTTGGCTTGGGCAATCAGTTTGACACTTTGGGCCGTGGAAATGGTTGGAATATGCAACCTACCTCCCGTATACTCCAATATAAAAAGGTCGCGGGCAATTTGTAGCTCCTCTGCCAGTGCGGGAATACCTTTGAGTCCCAGGGATGTGGAAACTGCCCCTTCATTGACAATGCCTTTTCCGGAGATTGACCGATCCAAGGGAAATGAGAAGACCAGACCGTCAAAGTTCTGGGCATACAATAAGGCAATCTTAAGCAGATTTGCATTCCCAATAGGCATTTTATAATCATAAAAGCCTATTGCCCCTGCATTTTTCATGTCATATAGCTCTGCTAGGCCAATTCCTTTAGACTGTGACGTAAGCGCTCCCAAAGGCCACAGATTCGCGAGGTGCCCCTCAGCCGATTTTTTCAGGAATGCAATATCGGAACCCGTATTTGGTACAGGATGGATATCCGTATTCAGCACTACATCCGTAAAACCACTATGCGCCGCGGTGGCAAGTCCATTTTCAATGGTTTCCCGCTCCTCAAATCCTGGCTCACCAAAGTTTACGCCACTATCGAACCATCCAACCGAGACACAAAGATTCTTATGGGAGATTTCTTTGGCTTTGCCCTTCGTCTCCAAACGGGGGGCAATGGACTCAATAATACCATTTTTGATAAGGATATCCCTTTTTTTAAGATGGTGCTCCTTATTGGAGGCATCAACTATCTTCGCAGATCGAATGAGTATATCCATGAA
>JBFOLQ010000624.1:0-6308 GCA_040830145.1 Flavobacteriaceae bacterium
AACAAGCTGTTTCGTTGGGAAACAGCATTGAAGTAACACCCCTTACAGTTCCCCATAGGGATGAATATTCTGAAACTGTTGGCTATTTGATTTCGGGACCTTCCAAAACGGCCTTGTTCATCCCAGATATCGACAAATGGGACAAGTGGGGCGATGATATCAGGGAGCTCGTTAAAAAAGTCGACTACGCGTTTCTGGATGCCACCTTTTTTGATGGAAAGGAAATCAACCATCGCGACATTTCTGAGATTCCCCTCCCCTTTGTCATCGAAAGCATGGCCCTTTTTAAGTCATTGGGCCAAGAGGACAGGTCCAAAATCCACTTCATCCACTTCAATCATACCAATCCTTTGTGGACATTGGACAGTGAGGCTACCCAGACCGTTTTACAGGCGGGATTTTCAATTGCCCGCAAAAACATGGTGTTCGGGTTATGATTTCCCCGGAGCTAGGTTCCCTCGTTGAAAGAACCATTGGTTGTCACATTACGAATGCCTTTCCCATTTCAGGAGGCGATACCTCAAGTGCACATCGATTGGATACTTCCCATGGGGCTTTCTTTTTGAAATCCTCAAATAATCCTGACGCCCGTGCCATGTTTCTCTCCGAAGTCAATGGATTAAAGGCCATACAAGCTACCCATACCATTTCCGTCCCCACTGTGGTTGGTGTGGGCCATACGACAGGCACCTCCTTCCTGGCAATGGAGTTCGTTGACTCAAAACCCCCTACCAAAAAGGATTTCGAAAGGTTAGGGCATCAACTGGCCCAGTTACATTTGTATCCCACCGATGGGGTTTTCGGGTGGGAAGCCGATAATTTTATTGGTTCCCTACCGCAATCAAACAAAAAAAATACATCGTGGCCCCAATTTTTCGTCAATGGAAGACTATGGCCCCAATTACAGTTGGCTTGTTCCCAGACCTTGCTCTCCCCCAGTGAGCTTCCACCCAAGGCTTCATTATTGGAAACGGCGCATAAAACAATGGCCAAAGCAACCCCCTCTCTATTGCACGGAGATTTGTGGGGCGGTAATTTCCTCATCGGGGCCAATGGTTCCCCTTACTTAATAGACCCTTCCGTTTATTACGGACATGCCGTGGTGGATTTGGCCATGAGTCGTCTTTTCGGGGGTTTTGGGGATTCGTTTTACAAAGGATATCACGCTGTAGTGCCCCACGAAGACAATGGGGAGTACCTCATAAAAACATACCAACTCTACTATTTGTTGGTTCACCTAAACCTATTTGGTTCCTCATATCGGTCCTCGGTCATACGATTATTACATCATTATTGTTGACCCCACATTTTGTACCTTGCCCCCATGGAACCATTGCGTGTCATTGAACTTTTTGCAGGAGTGGGAGGGTTTCGCCTTGGTCTTGAAAAAATGGGCAACTATAAGGTTGTCTGGAGCAACCAATGGGAGCCCAGCACCAAAACGCAGCATGCATCCATGGTGTATGAAGCCCGGTTTGGCCAGGAAAACCATTCCAACCAGGACATCGCCCAAGTGACGATAGATGCAATTCCCAATGCCGACATCTTAGTTGGTGGATTTCCTTGTCAGGACTATTCCGTGGCCACAACATTGCAGAACTCAAAGGGGCTGATTGGAAAAAAGGGCGTGTTATGGTGGCAGATACATCGCATCCTGGCAGAAAAGAAGAACAGACCCCCATACCTATTCCTTGAAAATGTGGATCGGTTATTAAAATCACCATCAACCCATCGTGGAAGGGATTTTGCCATTATGCTCAAAAGTTTGGGGGATTTGGGCTATGCAGTGGAATGGCGCGTCGTCAATGCTGCGGATTATGGAATGCCACAGCGCCGAAGACGTGTTTTTATCCTAGGGTATCCAAAAGGGTCTCCCTTGCATAACGCCCTAAAAAACGAAACACCCAAGGATTGGGTTTTGAAGACCGGAACCATCGCCCAGGCTTTTCCTGTCAAAGAGGTTCTTCTAAAGAAAAACCAATTCTCCATCAAGGGAAGTTTGATCCATCTATCCAAAAACTTCAACAAAGCACAAAAATTATCCCCGTTTTACAATAGTGGGTTCTTTTGGGATGGTGAGGTAACAACTGTGGAAACATCTCCTGAATTTAATGGGAAGCAACATGTCCTAGAAGATTTTCTACAAAACGGGGAGGTCTCCAGGGAGTTTTTCATTTCCAAAAAAGATTTGCCCAAATGGGAGTACCTTAAAGGGGCCAAAAAGGAAATAAGAAAGTCCAAAAACGGACACGAGTACCATTATAGTGAAGGGGCCATGGTGTTTCCCGACGCTCTTGATAAACCTGCCCGTACCATTATCACTGGTGAAGGGGGCACCTCCCCTTCCCGTTTTAAACATGTGGTCAAGACCAAAAGAGGGCTGCGTAGACTGACGCCCATTGAGTTGGAACGCTTAAACATGTTTCCTGACAACCATACGGAGTTGGAAGGCATTTCAGATGCAAAACGCGCTTTTTTTATGGGCAATGCCCTTGTGGTGGGGATAGTAGAAAAAATCGGGGAAGCCCTATGTCAAAAAATAAGGCAATATGGCCCTTAAAAGCCATTTTAAATCGGATCTTGAAAAAGAAAAAGCCCTATTCTCTCTCTTGGATAGATACTACACTGAACAATTAAGGCACTACCATTTTCAACGCATTACCCAATTAAAACAACAACTGCAGGGCATAGACCTCATCTTGACCCACACCCATACCGGAACATCCTATTTTGTGGATGAAAAGGCACAAATGGACTATATAAACGATGACCTTCCTACATTTGCCTTTGAACTTTTCTACCAAAAAAAGGGAGGCGATAGACTTGGTTGGTTTCTCGACTCCTCAAAAAAGACACAATTTTACGCCTTGGTCACGGCCATCTATTCAGACGAGCCCAAATTATTTACCTCGTGTAAAATTACCTTGGTCAATCGTCAAAAATTATTGGGTTTCCTTCGGGAGAGGAAACTGGACATGCCCAAATTTAAAGCCCTACGAGGCGCAACTATGGAAAATCACGGAAAAATATGTGTTCCTGAGCTTTTGGACCGCACAGAGGGTTATCTATACCACTCCAAGCAGAACAAGGCCGAAAGCCCGTTTAATCTCATTCTACGACTTGATTTCCTGATTCAAAAGGGGCTTGCCAAGCGTTTGGTATAGATTATCCTTTATCAAACCGACCCATTCCTGTTTTTGAAGCCGCAAATCCAGTAAATACCTCCTATGGTTCAATCACAGGTGTTTCGTGTACTTTGCTCATAATGTGTATATTTAACAAAAATGCCCCCTATGAAAAAAGTATTCCTATTGTTGGTTGCCGGTTTCTTCTTTCCGGCTTGTGGCAGTGATGATGATGCTACCACCCCCGGTGGTTCCCAAACCAATGCCGATGCAGCCCTTTTAAAAATAGCACAGGGGAAAGTCACCGATGCCGATGGAAAAGAGGTCATGTTGCAAGGTGTCTGTTTTAATAACTGGCATTGGATTGAAAGTCCGCTCCCTCCCAATGACCATCATTCCGAGATTGATTTTCAACGTGTGGCCTCCATGGGTATGAACGTGGTTCGCTTCAATCTCAATTATTGGATCTTTGAAGACGATGCAACTCCTTATCAGTACAAGCAAACGGCTTGGGACTGGCTTGATGAAAACATACAATGGGCCAAGAACCATGGCGTATATCTCATCTTGAACATGCACACACCCCAAGGAGGGCATCAGTCCCAAGGCACTGGCGATGCTTTGTGGAGCAATGTGGAAAACCAAAATAGGCTCGTTGCACTTTGGAGGGCCATTGCGGAACGCTACAAAGAAGAGCCGCAGATTGCCGGGTATGGCATTGTCAATGAACCTGTCCCCACACAAAGCATGAATCAATGGAGTCTATTGGCCCAAAGGCTCATAGACGAAATCAGGACCATTGACAACCATTTAATTTTTGTGGAACAGGCTATTTTTGTGGAAGGAGCTACGGAGCCCGATTCAAATCTCAACTTCCCGAGGGTCTCTGGCGAGAATATTGTGTACGAATTTCACACTTATGAGCCCTTTCTCTATACCCATCAAAATTTAGCGTTTGCCAATTTGGGTGATGGAGGCAATTACCCTGATATGAACATTGTTCAAGTCAATAACCCACAATGGCATACCGCAATTTTTAACAACCCCACCTTGACCCAAAATGCAGATTGGGCATACTTTGAAGGGATTCGTTATCAAGTGAATGATGTGGATTCCAAAATAGGCCTGCCCATTGCCCTCGTTGCAAACATTGGGAATGGCAGGGTGTTTTTTGATGATTTGGTCATTAAGGAATACGATGCCAATGGTTCCTTTATTAGGGATGTGGCAACCCATGATTTTGATTCTCTTGATGGATGGGCCTTTTGGTCCCGGGATGGGGGCGGAAATACCGGAGTATCACAAAGTGGGGGAACCAACGGGGATGGTGCCGCTTATATTACGGGGGTTGCCGATGAGGGTAATATTGGTAGTGGCCTTTTGCGTTTTGAGCCCGTTCAAGGAAACAGCTATGAGATAAGTGGATGGATGCGTGCCGAAAACCTTCCGGCAAATGCCGAGGCCCTGTTTCGAATCGACTTTTACAATTCAGACGAGCCTGTGTATCGTCGCAATAAGGCCTATCTTGAAGCAAACATAAACCGCGTTATCAACTGGGCCAATCAAAACGGTGCCATTCTTTATGTTGGCGAGGTTGGCGCTGGTGCACCCTGTTTTGAAAATGGCAAGGGAGGATTGGAGTTCGTGCGTGATATCACCGATATCATGGGCAAAAACAACCTACATTTCACTTATTTTGACTACCACAGTGATACTTTCGGATTGTATAGGGGCTTTGGGAGCCTTCCCAATCCTTCAAATGTAAACCAGTCCCTTATAGACTTATTTGCTGATTTATTAAAGTGATTCCCCCAACCACATACCAACATGGGGAATACCGTCTTCCAAATACGCTTCCCCTTTTTCCTCAAAACCAAGGGATTTGTAGAATTTTTTGAGATAGCACTGGGCAGAAAGATGTATCGTCTGTGGACCAAAATAATCATATACTGCCTGAATGGAGGCTTTCATGATTACCCGTCCCAGCCCAAATTGTCGTTGGTCCTTTTTGACCACCACTCTTCCAATACTGGCCTCCCCAAAATAATCGCCCCCCTTAAAAATACGGGTATATGCGACCAACACCCCTTCCTTTGTGCCCAAAACATGGAGGGCCTTATGGTCCTTACCATCCAAGTCCTGATACACACAGTCCTGTTCCACAACAAAGACTTCAGTCCGCAGCTGTAGAACTTCATAAAGCATTGGAGTGGTTAACTCTGAAAATGTTTTAACATCAATTTGCATCAATCCTGTACAATTACTTGTTTAGGGTCACACTTCCCAAATTCCGGTTGAATGTTCACATGGTTAATTCCGAATCGGTGGGAGACCATTTTTTCAATTTTTTCCAGTATCCCATTAAACTGGGATAATGTTATATCCTTCTCAAAATCAATATGGGCCTCTAAATGTACCTCTTCTTCATTCAGTTGCCAAACATGCACATGGTGCACATTTCTTATCGGTCCTATTTTATGAATGGATTCCACTATCTCCTTGACGTCAATGGTATTTGGTGTAAATAGCATGAGCACCTGCCCCGATTCCTTTAATAGAGCATATCCCATAAAAATAAGATAGACTGCTATGGCCAATGTCAATGCGGGGTCTACCCAATACCATTGAAAAAATTTCATAAGAAGACCTCCGACCAATACTGCAACAGAAGCCATCATATCCGTCAACAAATGTAAATAGGCCGATTTCATGTTCATATTGTGATGGGCATCTTTTTTCAACAACAACACACTGAACCCATTGCCCGCTATAGCCAATAGCGAGAGCCAAATCACCCAATTGGATGTGACCACCTCCGGTTCCAAAAATCGTTCCACGGCCTCTTTAATCAAAACCAGGGCGACTAGTATCAAGGTCGCCGCATTCACAAACGCGGCCATTATTTCAGCCCTCTTGTATCCAAAAGTTTTCTTTATCGACGCCTTTCTGCGGGCCAATTTTTGGGCCACATAACTGATTACCAGAGAAAGGACATCGCTGAAATTATGCAATGCATCGGAAAGAAGGGAAAGGCTCCCCGAAATTAGCCCCCCAACGACTTGGGCCAGGGTAATTAAAATATTCAGTAAAATTGAAATCCCAAGATTTCGTCCCTTATGATCATGATGTGTATGTGAGTGGCTGTGACGATGTGCCATTGCATCATTGCGTTTCCACAAAGAT
>JBFOLQ010000625.1:0-3087 GCA_040830145.1 Flavobacteriaceae bacterium
AAAAGAAAAAAGGATGGAGCAAAAATAAGAAGAAAAGATGAATAAGAAAGAAAAGGACTTGAAAAGTGGAATTCAAAACGAGAAAAAAAAAAAAAAAAGGCCCAGAGCCGAGACTGTAATTTGCCCATTTTTTAAACGGTTGCCGCACTGCCTTTGACCAAAGGGGCCGTTTGACCAATGTCCTCATGCGAACTACATTATAATAACTTCAAAACCTGTGCCAGGGTATTACAGATCGTTCACTGGTCCATTTTTTGGATGAAAGCAAAAAAATCATGAAATACATTTGGAAAGGCCTAAAAAAGACCTCCCTCCCAAGGTCCCCAAAATCCCATATTTTCACCTACGCAACCCATCGGAATACGGAACCCAGCCAACAAGAATGGTCCATTAGTACTCCACGGAATACGCCATGTCCCATTTCCATGATGGTATCCCATAAAAAAATCGGCCCATAGCCGATTCTTTTTTGCCCATTTTTTAAACGGTTGCTGCACTGCCTTTGACCAAAGGGGCTGTTTGACCAATGTCCTCATGCGAACTACACTATAATAACTTCAAAACCTGTGCCAGGGTATTACAGATCGTTCACATGTCTATTTTTTGGATGAAAGTGGAAAAAGCTAAAAAATATGCTCAAAATAGGTCATTCAACACTTTGGCCAGACGTACTCCCCCCTTTTGTAATTGCCTTTCCGCAATGGGCCACCAATCATACCCATACCTATAATAGAGTTTTTCCCCAATATGGGTGCCTGCATACACCTTAGTGGCCAGATCACGTGACTCATGTACCCAGTCCAGCAACGCTCCGCCTTGCCAATGTTCCACTTGCCGTCTGGAGAGTTTAGGGAATGAATTGGCCATTTCAGAATAACTCATTCCTTGATCGTTAATGAGATGGGCATCCCAGACCTTGTGCAAATTGGTGCCCTTCCCAAACCATAAAAGTTGAAAATCATTTCCTCCCTTGTCCTCCAAACGTCCCACATGCATGGGTTGGTGCAAATCCCCTATCAAATGAATCAACATTTTGAGATAAAATGAACGCTGCTCCTCTGGGAGCTCTCCATTCCCCACCTTTTCAATACAGGTTTGGATTCCCGTGACCAAATCTCCATAGGGACTGGGTGTAACCTCCCCATAATCCTTATCGGGAGGTAAGTTTACATAGTGCCAAGCATTGAACTTTCGAAACAGTGTATCCGCCTTGATTTCATCCGCAAAGTTGGCCACCGATGCTAAATCGCGCCCCCCCAGTAATTTGTTCAAAGCCCTTTTGGTACGCTTCTTCAGGTAGTGCTCTGCCACCTGGCCAATGGTCCTATGTCCCGTTTTTGACCATACCGGGGCATCATGGGCATAACCCCATTGCGAAACCAATACCATCGCAATAATCCCGGACCGTAAGATATACATAGCCATGGGTAAATATACACGATTATCCCATTTCGTCCCCTATCACAAATGGATTTTAGGGATGATCACCTGTTCCATGCCCATTTTACCCACAGGCCAGTCCCCATCCTGACCCTAATCGAAAAAAATTTGGAGAATTAATTTATTATTATATCTTTATGATATCATTTTAATATCATTTACTATGTCAAACGAAAAAACTATATTTCCAATGAATGGCTACCTCATGCTAGCCATATTTCTTATTCTTTTGGTTGGTGGAATCGTTCATCAGGTCCTCCAGGAGATCATTACACCTTGGGGTGTTCTGGCATTGGTGGCCGCCATTATCCTGGTACCGGGCTTTGTCTTGGTAAACCCAAATAGTTCCAGGGTACTGCTGCTGTTCGGGAAATATGTAGGGACCATCAAGAAAAACGGATTGTTTTGGGTGAATCCACTCTACACCAAAAAGAAGATATCGCTACGTGCCAGTAATTTTGATAGCGAACGACTGAAGGTAAACGATAAGTTGGGCAATCCGGTTATGATCAGTACCATTCTGGTTTGGCGGGTTACCGACACCTTTAAGGCGGCCTTTGATGTGGACGACTATCAAAATTTTGTGCGTGTACAGACCGATGCCGCCGTGCGTAAATTGGCCAGTATGTATCCTTATGACAATTTTGCCGATGAAGGATTGGATGAGGATATTACCCTTCGTTCCAGTGTCAATGAGGTCAGTGAGGCATTGGAAAAGGAAATTCAGGATCGACTTGAAATGGCGGGCATTGAGGTATTGGAGGCCCGTATAGGTTATTTGGCCTATGCGCAGGAAATTGCCAATGCCATGTTGAAAAGACAACAGGCCACAGCCATTGTCGCCGCCAGACACAAGATTGTGGAAGGTGCTGTAAGCATGGTTGAAATGGCATTGGACGAACTCAATGAAAAGGACATTGTGGACCTGGATGAGGAACGCAAGGCCGCCATGGTCAGTAACCTTATGGTGGTGCTCTGTTCTGACAAGGATGCCGCCCCCATAGTCAATACCGGAACCTTACACCATTGATATGAGGGTTTTTAATGAAAGACAATGGTTCAATCAATGGTGGTTGCAATTGCTGAATCTAGGCCTTTTGGGACTGTTAGGTTATATGCTCTATTCGTGGTACATCGTGGAAAAGCCAACGGGGAATGTAGCCTCTGATGACCATGTGGCCCAGTGGATCGTTATTCCAATTATGGTTCTGAGCATTCTCATCATGTATATTTTCAAACTAAGTACTTCCATTGATGAGAAAGGAATCCGATACCGTTTTTTCCCCTTTCACAGAAGTTTTCGCACCGTTCCATGGAGCGATATGCAGTCATGTTCAGTTCGAACCTACAGTCCCATCACCGAATATGGGGGTTGGGGCCTTAAAGGTATTTCCAAAAAAAACCGGGCAGTCAACGTCAAGGGAAACCAAGGTATCCAAATAGTGCTTAAGAACGGGGACAAATTACTCATAGGTACCCAAAGATCAAAAGAGGCACAGCAAGTGATCGATCGTTATTTTAAAACAACCTACCAATCGTAATTCCACAATATCATTTTTATGAAAGAATATAAAGTCATCAAAAGAAAAATAGCATTGACCAACAATGCCCGAAATTTGGAAGATGTCCTTAATCAATATGGTAGGC
>JBFOLQ010000626.1:0-11401 GCA_040830145.1 Flavobacteriaceae bacterium
AACGATTGGCTTATCAGCCGGAGCTACCATAGCTCCCTTATCGGGAGTAGCACAAGACTTCAGTGCCCCATTTGATTATACGGTAACTGCAGAAGATGCCACCACCACTCAGGTATGGACCGTGACAGTGACTGAAGCTGCAGGAGCCTGTAGCCCAGTAAGTACCTTGGATTGTGAAGATGTGGAGGTAGCTTTACCTGTACTTCTCGACTTTTCCGGTTCAGTGGCAAATACGATCTTGGAATCCGGAGGCTTAGGAACCGGATTTACAGCCGTGATGGAACACTCCGAGGCAAGAAGGGCAGGAGATCTGCCAATATCAGATCCTAATGTGAATGGCTATGAGCCTTCGTTATTAACCCTTAGCGGAGGGAATCTTCAGATCCTTTCGCAGGCTGGTATCGCTTTCAGAAAACCCGGCGGAAGTACTAACAACAACAATCAGGTAAATACTCTAGGAGTAGGTCTTGGTAATCTTAGTCAATCTATCATTATCAAAACTACCTTGTTAAATATCGTTACAGGGGGTAGTGCCGCTCAGGCCGGTTTGTGGTTTGGGTTTGACGAAGACAACTTCGTAAAACTCGATATCAATAACAATAATGCAGAGCTTAGGGTTGAATCCGACGGCTTGTCGGGTAACGGATCCACCGGAACAGATCAGGTACAGACAAATGTTGGGGCATCAGGGAACGATGTGATATTGGAGTTGATCATAGACCCGACTGCGTTGACTGCTGAAGCCTATTATACAGTCGGTGCGGGTAGTCGTACGCAACTGGGAAGTTTGCCAATTCCGGCTAATTATTTTACCGGAAGGGATATTAACGCAGGCGGAGCCCAGGACAATATGAGTTTTGCCGGGATTTATGCCACTCATAGAAACGGAACGCAATTCACCGCCAGCTTTGATGATTTCAGCGTTGAGGAGATTGCACCGAGTACGGAGACGGACATTTTAAGCTTTACCTTACCCGAACAGACAGGGGCTGCATCTATTGACGCGGTTAGTCACACTGTGGATATTGAAGTAGCCAACGGTACTGGATTAGGGGCTTTGACCCCAACCATAGGGGTGTCGGCCGGAGCTACAATTAATCCTCTTTCGGATACACAACAAGACTTCAGTGTTCCATTTGATTATACGGTGACCGCAGAAGATGCCACAACCACTCAGGTCTGGACGGTAACGGTTACCGAAGCTACGGGTGCAACACCTTATGCGGCAAACATTAATTTCCAGGACAACCCATCGTCTACCACCCCTCCTACTGGGTATCAGGCGGACTATGGGAAAGAATTTGGGAATGCTTCCGTCACCATTGACGCAACACCCTATCAATATGGATGGAAATTGCTGGCAGACGGAACGCCCATAGATGTTTCAGATGAAGCAACAAACAACTCAACGGGAGTAGGTAGAAATAGAATCGCAGCTACCTATAATGCTGCTCCGTTACAGGACCAGTTAGAAGGTACACTGGTACATTATCAGGGAGATGATATTTCTGGCTGGGCCGATGGTCAGCCTAGAAAAAATGAATTATTCTGGGAGATAGAGATTCCAAATGGCATCTATGAAGTCACCATAGGTCTTGGAGACAAAAGTACCAGCATTGATAGTAGGCATAGTGCCACTATTGAAGGGTATACTATTATTCCGGCTTTTGTACCAACACCGACGGAGACCAGGGTTGCCACTATGATTGTGGAAGTTACCGATGGTTTATTAACCATGAATGGACTAGGTGGTTTTAATTCAAAGATCACCCATATTGATATAGTTGAGAGCACAGGCACTCCGGTAAGTGGTGTTTTGGCCTTTACGCCGAATACAACAAGCGAATCCCTGGCAGCAGGGTCTACCGGTAGTTTTTCTGCAGACCTGACGGGGGCTGGTGCCACTACCATAGGCATGATAATTGACGGGAATGAAACGGAAAGTAATGATTGGCTTACCTTACCGGCTACCTATGCCTTAGGTCAGAATGATTTTGGTATGAATGCAACAGCCCTGGTTGAAAATGACACCAGAGTCAGCAAGATCATTGCAACGGCCGAAGGGTTTACCCCAGCCATCCTGGATGCGGATCTTACGGTGACTGCAATACAAGCGGCCTTTCTTGCTCAAATAAACTTCCAGGATAATGCGGTAACCCCGCCTTCTGGATATGCAAAAGACTATGGAAAGGAATTTGGAAATGCCTTTATTACAGTCGATGCTACCAATTACCAATACGGCTGGAGACTCTTAGCTGATGGTACGCCCTTTGATGCTTCAGACGATGTGGCTGGAAACAGCAATGGAGTTGGTAGAAACCGCTTAGGGGCGGCATATGCCACCGCGACACCCCAAGAACAGCTAGAAGGTTCCCTAGTTCACTTTCAGGGAGACAATATTGTGGGTTGGGCCGCTCAACCCAGAGGGAATGAGCTATTCTGGGAGATGGAGATTCCAAATGGCATCTACGACGTAACCTTAGGACTTGGTGATACCAGCACCAGCGTAGACAGTCGCCACAGCGCCACTGTTGAAGGAATAACTATTTTACCCGCAACCGCTGCTGTTTCAGGAGAGGTTAGGGTAACTAGCATGACGATTGAAGTAACCGACGGCTTATTAACCATAAACGGCCTGGGAGGATTTAATACTAAGATCACTCACCTTATTGTTGCTTCGAGTACTGGTACGCCGGTGAACGGAGCGCTCACCTTTACACCAAATATCTTTAGTGAATCTTTGGGAACAGGAGCTACCGGATCATTTGCATCAGACCTTGCTGGGGCCGGTGCTACAGGGATAGAAATGATCATTGATGATGTTATAGATCCGTTTAATGACTGGTTAACCCTTCCGGGAACTATAGCTTTAGGGACTCTGAATTTCGCTACAGATGCCACTACCTTATTAGAAAACGATACAAGAAGTGATAAAATAATCGCGACAGCTGCAGGTTTTGCACCAGCTGTTTTAGACGCCGATCTAACGGTAACTGCGCCAGTACCAACGCTGAGTTTTGATGTGAGCGCCCTTAGTTTTACCGGTGGTGAAGGCGAAACAATAGCTCCTCAAACAGTCAATTTATCGGCCAGTAGCGGTACGCCAACCATTGTATTGGCAGATGATCCTGATGCCTCAGGATGGCTGATCATACCGACCACACAACAACTGGGAGCCCTGGAATTTGGTATCCAACCTAACCTACCTGTTGGAACCTATACCACAAATATCATGGCCATAGATCAGCCAGATCAAGGTTATGTAAATGCTGAAATGACGGTAACTCTTGAGATAACCGAGGTGTTCGATCTCAATGTGAACTTCTCTGATGCGGCTACCGCACCTCCCAGTGGTTACGAACAAGATTCAGGACTTCCTTATGGGCTTAGAGCAAACGGCTTTACATATGGATGGTTAGAAACCGATGGTACTACGCCAGTAGATTTATCGGCCAATGCAAGAAACAGAGGAAACGGATCTGTTACCCTTCTGCAAAATACCTTAATTCATATGCAGTATGGAGATACCGGAGGTACTAATGGAAATTCGACGGAAGGTATTTGGGAAGTAGAGGTGCCAAACGGTATTTATGATGTTTCCGTATCTGTCGGAGATCCGGCAGTTGACGGCGCTGGAACAGAACCTTTACATACGATCAATGTCGAAGGAACTCAGATCATTGATCAATTTAGTCCGACCGGAGCGGCAGGGGATCCTGGTAGATTTACATCAGCCAGCACTACGGTTTCTGTAAGTGATGGAAGATTAACCATTGATGCCTCAGGTGGTTTCAATACGAAAATTACAAATATTGAAATTATAGAAGCGGTTGGGGTACAAGCACCTCAGGTAGTTGGGGTCATTCCTGCAGACGGTTCTGCAAACATTTCTGTAAATGCCAGTATTTCTGCCAATAATCTTTTCCTTCCCAACTTTGATACTAATGGAGTTGCAGGAGTAAATAACAGTACCATTACCAATTCTACGGTAAAATTATTTAAGCAGGGCACCACAGTACAGGTTGGGGCTACAGTTAATGGTACCGGAGGTGGAGACGCGATAAACTTACAGCCGAATTTACCGCTGGAAGCCAATACTACCTATATCTTTGAAATAGATGGAGTAGAGGATACCACTGGAATACCTTTTGAATTTTTCACTTCTACTTTTACCACGGGTAATGGAAATACCGGTGGTAATACGGACCTGGACAATGTATCCTTTACGAATGCGGGAACCGTGGACACCGGTGTTAAATATTCAACACTAACCATTGGCCCGGACGATAAACTCTACGGTCTTTCTATCAATGGTGATATCCACAGATGGGATATCAATGCAGATGGAACTCTGGCCAACGAGGAAACACTTACAGCCTGGAAAGCCGCTTATGGAAGCAGAACTTCGGTCGGTTTGGTCTTCGACCCGGATGCTACCGCAGGCAATCTTATTGCCTACATTACTCATAATTCCGGTGGTTTAAGCAACGCACCTGCCTGGGACGGAAAGATCTCCAGGCTTACAGGGGCAAATTTGCAAATTGAAGATCTGGTAGTTACAAATCTACCAAGATCTAAGCGTGATCACCTGACCAATAGTATGGCATTTAAGCCGGGCGAGCCTAATGTTATCTATTTCAATCAAGGAAGTAATAGTGCTGCAGGAGCTCCGGACAATGCCTGGGGTAATAGAAAGGAAAGACTGCTATCAGCCGCTGCTTTAAGACTTGATCTTGATCTCTTACCAGAGGGTCAATGGCCGTTAAACGCCAAAACTACAATGGATCTCGCGGCGATCAATGCGGTAGATGTCAATTCTCCGACGCTGGTTTCAACAGTTGGGACTTTCACAGAGGACGGACAAAGCTTCCCGGATGACGGTACCTATAATCCATTTTATGTGAATGCACCATTAACGCTTTTTGCGGATGGTGTACGTAATGCCTATGACCTATTATGGCATACTAACGGACAACTGTATATTCCGACTAACGGAACAGCAGGTGGGAGTAATGCACCTGCCTCTATTGACGGAACCAGAAGGCCTGATGGTACATTCTATAACCATGCAGATCCAAATTATCCGCCGATATCGGCTTCAAATAACAATAATGTACAGCGAGATTGGTTGTTCCGTATCAACCCCGCCTCGGGGATAGGATATTATGGTCACCCGAACCCGCTTCGAGGCGAATTTGTATTGAACCGAGGTGATGCGGATGTGAATAATGCCGTATACAACGGAGTGGTTGCCGATATAAATTATCGGGGTGCTGCGTTCGACTTTGAGTTCAATAAATCCCCTAACGGAGTTATCGAATATAGGAGTAATGCGGAAAATGGGAATCTACAGGGAGCTATCCTTGTGGTAAGATATAGTGGAGGTAGTGATATCATCGCCATGGTTCCTGATGGGCCTAATGGAGATGTTGCCACCTCTAAAATTGGGATCCCCGGATTTACAGGATTCCAGGACCCCCTAGATCTTGTTGAAGATGTTTCTACAGGAAATATCTATGTTTCAGATTATGGAAGAAGTGAGATTGTATTACTAAAACCAAGTAACCAGGCTTCTCCTCAACCGGTTATTGCATTAGGTACAGACCAGGTTACCGGGGATGCGGTGACAGCAGGGACCAATACATACACAGAACAGGTAGTTATCTCCAACCTGGGGAATGCAGTATTGAATAATATCTCTTTTCAAATAACAGGTGCCGATGCAGCACAATTTAGTGTAACAGGACTGCCTTCCTCCTTGAATTCGCAAAATTCGGATTCTTTTGATGTTGTGTTTGACCCAACCTCCAACGGTCCAAAGTTTGCACTATTGACCATCTCAGGTACAGATGCAGATGACAAGGTAATTGCCTTGCACGGGCTTGGAAAGGCTGGTACCGGAGGAGGCAATGAGCCATCTCTGCAATGGATCTTGGATACCCATCTCGGAACCGGAGTGGTTAGTACCGGAGATACCAATGCGGCTACGAATGTAATAGACCTTCCTGGAGGCACAAGTTATAATGATCTTTTAGGAGATGAAGTTGCTGAAGATAGTTTTGAAAGAGCGGTAGATGCACCGGTCACCATCGAGGTCCTAAGTGTTTACGGTCCGGAAGCCAATAATCCTATTGTTGGTTTCGGATGGTATCCTACCGGGGATGCGTCAACCACCACTGAGTTATTCACTATTGAGAATACCACTCCTGGTAATGGTCAAACGCTAAATCCAATTGTAAATGGTCTGTTGGAGTTTGATCCAGGCGTTCAGAGTTTTGGTTTTTACAACAGATGGCCATTCTTTGGAGACCGACATTTATATAGTGAGGATGCCTTAAACACCTTTTCTGGCGCTATACCTCATCATATAAGAGTATATGAAGTGCCAGGGGAACAAGACGCCTATATTATTGCAACAGAGGAACATATAGCCGGATTTGACTACCAGGATATTGTTGTGCTGGTTCGCAACATAAGACCTGCTAACGATACACCTACTATAGATTTGGTTAAAATCAATTTCTCAAGAGCCGTAGATGCGCCACCTGCAGGATATTTAAGAGATTCCGGAGAAGGTTTTGCCGATAGAGGCAATGGTTTTTCTTATGGCTGGTTAACTACAGATGGTCAAACGCCTTTAGACCTAACCTCAAATACTCGTAACAGGGAAGTACCGGGAGTTGATATTCTTCAAAACACTCTAAACCATATGCAGTATGGCGATACCGGAGGAAGTAATAGTAACACTACTGAAGGAATATGGGAAATAGCAGTTCCTAATGGTGTATATGACGTCTCTGTAGGAGTTGGTGATCCCGACGTAGATGGTACTAATACTATGTACACTATTAATGTGGAAGGAACAAACATAATTAACAACTTCCAGCCAACAGGAGCCGCCGGAGCGGCTACAAGATTTACATCAGGAAGCACTACGGTGTCTGTTCTAGATGGCAGATTAACCATTGATGCCTTTGGAGGTTTTAATACCAAGATAAATTCTTTAGAGATTGTTCAGGTAGGAAGTAGTACTGATCCGATTATTACCGCCACTTTTGACGGAATTGAAAATGCTCCTGGTATCTTCAGAGGTCCAGTTCAGGTCACCCTGGAAGCCCTGGATCAATCAGGTAGTGGTATCACTTTGTTTGAATACCAACTAGACTCGGACCCGCTCGTACCTTATACGAATTCATTTACAGTATCAGGTCTTGGGGCGCATGTATTAGTTGTAAATGCCGAGGATGCTGATGGAAACAGCACCCAGGAGATCTATAACTTCACTATCGAAGCGCCGACTGGAGCTATCGTCTCTATAGAGAATATGACCAAGATTCCCGGAACAAATAGAGGATTTCCGGCAGAAGATTATTTCACTTTTTATAGACACAGGAACCCGGGAGTTGCGGAAGTTCATGATTCAAACGTATTACGAATCAATAATACCGGAACGGGAGATCTGACCGTGACAGATGTGATTATCTCTGACACAGGGGCCTATTCGTACGTTATTTTGCCTAGTGGTGCAGAGCCTGTTACCTTACCTATAACCATAGCCTCTGGAGCATCCAGAGACCTTGACGTTACATTTATAGCTGATCCGGGAGGAGGGAATAATGCATTATTTAAAGAAACCCTTCAGATTGTGTCCAATGCAGACAATGGTCTGGAAGGTAATGCTACCCTTCACGGTGGGTTTACTCCCCAACCGGAAGGTGGAGATGAGATCAATGCGCAGGAGGTTTTTGATGTCTTTGGTTTCCAAACCAGTATGCTGAGCATCGTGAATGATAGCGGAACCATTACGCCTCCTAATGCAAATCCTGTTAATCCTAGTTCTAATTACCCTGACCCGGCTAATATTGATGCAGGTTATGAAGGAGATTTAATACTCGCCGACGCTTTTGTTCAGGCAGATCCAAGTCAACCGGTTAGAGGCCTTCAGCTTTCGGCTCTACATGGTGGACCAAGTACGGCCAACGCGAGATTTGTTCGTATTGGTGAAAATGTCACTGTCGGGGGAATGAGTTTTACTCATAACGATCTGCATTATCAGACCTTATTGCCTCAGAATAATGGCGGGGATATAAATAATGATGCTACGGCGACCGTTAGCGAACCTTTCAGGATAGCCGTAGCCGGATATCCCACGGATGGAGGAAATAATGTAAACAACAACCTTCCTAATTTACTTGGGGCAAGAGTATATAAGGCAATTGATCAGGACGGGAATGTTATTCCTAATGAATATATCGTGCTACAAGATTACATAGGGACTGGTTGTGGAGCCGGTTCGGCAAATTGTGATTGGAATGATAACACTTTTTACTTTATCAATATTAGACCGCAAGCGGTTCCAACGGCCCAGCCATTGGCAGATTTCCCTGCTGAAATTGACGTGCCTTTTAGTATAGATTTCCTTACTGCCTTTGACAAAGGTTATGCAGGGAACGTCCTGACCTATGAGGCTACTTATCAGGGCGGGGCACTCCCTGCCTGGATCACTTTTGATCCGGAAGCCGGAACAATTGAGGGAACTCCCCCCATCGGAACCGATGGTACTTTTGATATCCTGATCAATGCTACAGACCTTAATGGCCTGACGGCTAGTACCACTCAAAACATCATTGTAGGAGACAATGAAGCCCCTGTTGCCGTGGCTACCGCCACACCAGAAAGTGGTCAGGCCGCATTGGTTGTTCAATTCACAGGTAGCAATTCCACGGATGATAACAACGATATCGTTAGTTACTTATGGGATTTTGGAGATACTAACACCTCTACGGAAGAGGATCCTGAACACACCTTTACGTCAGCAGGAATTTATAACGTAAGCTTAACGGTAACCGATGGGGGCTCATTGACAGATGTTGCCAATGTAACCATTACGGTCTCGTCTCCGCCTACTGCGCCAATTGCTGTTGCTTCGGCCGATGTCAGTACCGGGGACGCTCCGTTAACAGTGAATTTCACAGGAAGTAATTCTACCGATGCAACGTCATATAGTTGGGATTTTGATGATGGAGGCGCGACTTCAACATCTGCAGACGCACAACATACCTTTAACAATCCGGGTATTTATAATGTGGTATTGACTGCCACTGGCCCGGGAGGATTCGATACGGCCAGCGTACAAATTACGGTCAGTGATCCTAATGCCAATTTTGCATTGCGTATTAATGCCGGTGGCCCACAAGTGACTTTTAACAGTGAAGTCTTTGAAGCAGACCAGAATTTTGTAGGGGGCAAAGTGTACGCCAACACAAGTGCAGAAGTACCTGAACTATATCAGACAGAGCGAAGCGCTAACCCGCCGGCTACCTTTGACTATGCTATTCCATTAGAGGATGGACAGTATAATGTGACCCTTCATTTTGCTGAGATTTACTGGGGTGCGACAGGGGGCGGTCCATTGACCTCAGACCAGAGAATTTTTGACGTGGTCATGGAGGGCGTAACTATTTTGGACGACTATGACATCAACGCCGATGTAGGTCCGCAGACTCCGGTAACTAAAACTTTCCCGGTGACTATGACCGATGGTACGCTGAATTTAACTTTTGATGCAATTGGTCCGGATGGGGTAAATCAACCCAAGCTCTCGGCAATTGAGATTGTTGGTACAACCACTGCTCCAGCGCCTGTAGCTGTGGCAGAAGCTGATGTTGAAGACGGAGATGCACCACTGACAGTGAATTTCACTGGAAGCAATTCTACTGATGCAACATCGTACAGTTGGGATTTTGATGATGCAGGTGCTAGTTCTACTGAGGCAGATCCCGAGCACACCTTTACAGATCCGGGAGTATATAATGTTGTACTGACGGTAAACGGACCCGGAGGAACAGATACTGCCAATATACAGATTACAGTCAACACCCCCGCAAGCGGTCCCGTGGCGGTCGCTTCAGCCGATGTGACCAGTGGAGATGCACCGTTAACTGTGAATTTTACGGGAAGCAATTCTACGGACACTACGGGCTTTAGCTGGGATTTTGACGACGCAGGAGCAAGTTCTAACCTTGCAGATCCTCAACATACATTTAACAGTCCGGGGATCTATAATGTGGTCTTAACGGTCACTGGTCCCGGGGGAACAGACACGGCAAATGTGCAGATCACGGTTACTGATCCTGCAAACGACTTTGCACTCCGTATCAACGCGGGAGGACCTCAGCTTATACATAATAGTGAAGTGTTTGAGGCCGATCAGCATTTTGACGGTGGACGTGCCTATACGAATGCTTCGGCAGAGGTAGCCGATCTGTATAAAACAGAGCGTAGTTCTAATCAAAGGGAGTTTGATTATAATATCCCATTACCTAATGGGGACTACCAGGTTATTTTACATTTCGCGGAGATTTATTGGGGAGCCACAGGAGGTGGAGCTCTGGGTACGGCTCAGCGGGTGTTTGATGTTACGATGGAAGGCAATCTGATTCTCGATGATTATGATATCAATGCGGAAGTTGGGCCTCAAACCGAGGTGACTAAGACCTTCCCGGTGACTATGACAGATGGTACATTAAACCTGAACTTTGATGCCACAGGCCTTAATGGAGTAGATCAGCCCAAACTCTCTGCAATAGAGATTATCGGAACGCTGGTTTCAGACCCACCAGTAGCGGTAGCGAGTGCTGACGTAAATGTTGGTGACGCTCCGTTGACCGTGAATTTTACAGGAAGTAGTTCGACAAATACCACGAGCTACTCGTGGGACTTTGATGATGGAGGGGCAAGTTCCACCCTTGCAGATCCTCAACATACATTTAATAGCCCCGGGATCTATAATGTGGTCTTAACGGTCACTGGTCCTGGAGGAACAGACACGGCAAATGTGCAGATCACAGTAAATGATCCTGTAAACGACTTTGCATTGCGTATTAATGCGGGAGGTCCTCAGCTAACGCATAACAATGAAGTGTTTGAGGCCGATCAGAATTTTGATGGTGGACGGGCCTATACGAATGCTTCGGCAGAGGTAGCCGATCTGTATAAAACAGAACGTAGTTCTAATCAACGGGAGTTTGATTATAATATCCCATTACCCAATGGGGACTACCAGGTTATTTTACATTTCGCGGAGATTTATTGGGGAGCCACAGGAGGTGGAGCTCTGGGTACGGCTCAGCGGGTGTTTGATGTTACGATGGAAGGCAATCTGATTCTTGATGATTACGATATCAATGCGGATTTTGGGCCTCAAACGGAGGTGACCAAGAACTTCCCGGTAACTATGACAGATGTTACATGAACCATGAACTTTGATGCCACAGGCATTAACGGAGTAGATCAACCTAAGCTGTCTGCGATAGAGATTATCGGGAATATGGCTCCTGCAGCCCCGCCAGTTGCTGTGGCTTCCTCTGATGTTACAAGTGGTGATCCCGATCTAACGGTG
>JBFOLQ010000627.1:0-5213 GCA_040830145.1 Flavobacteriaceae bacterium
ACTTTTTTGGTGGGGTATGTGTTGTTCGATAAGTTGGATGGCTTCGCGGAAGTGGATGCGGTTGAAAAAGCGCAGGCGGCCATTCAGGCAAAGATAGACAGCGGGGAACTCACTGTTCCCAAGGGAATCAACTATGCTTTTACGGGAACCTATGAAAATCAATTGAGGGCTGAAAAGACCTTGTCCGTAGTGGTGCCCTTGGCTCTTATCATCATTTTTTTGATCCTGTAATTCCAGTTTAGGAGCGTAGCCACCTCCCTTATGGTATTTACAGGTATTGCGGTTGCCTTTGCGGGGGGCTTTATAATGATTTGGTTATATGGGCAGGATTGGTTTTTGAATTTCAATCTGTTCGGGGAAAACTGGCGAAATCTTTTTCAGATGCGCACCATCAATTTGAGCGTGGCCGTTTGGGTAGGATTCATTGCTTTATTTGGTATCGCCACCGATGATGGTGTGGTAATGGCCACCTATCTTACCCAGACCTTCAAAAGGAACAAACCCGTGGATGTAAAAGGGGTTCGCGATTCCGTGGTGGAGGCGGGAGAGAAACGTATCCGTCCGTGTTTGATGACTACGGCTACTACCATTCTGGCATTGCTCCCCATTCTTACGTCAACGGGACGTGGAAGTGATATTATGATTCCCATGGCCATTCCAAGTTTTGGTGGAATGCTCATTGCGCTCATCACCCTCTTTGTAGTGCCCGTATTGTATGGCTGGCGAAAGGAAGTGCAACTTAAAAAGATAGGCAAATGAAAAACGTAAAAATCATTTTTGGTCTTTTGTTGACGTCCACTGAGACCCATATGGGGCCAAGACGAAGTAGGAAAGCTTCCCTGAGTGTCTTTCCAATTCTGTTGACCGGACTGATTTCAATGGGGGGGTACGCACAACAATTACAGCCATACATTGACGAAGCACTGGCAAATAACCCCAACGTCCAGGCGTACGAGTTACGTTATAACATCGCCAAGGAAAAAGTGGACGAAGCCAACTGGGTACCCAATACCGAGTTTGGGGTCGGTTATTTCGTAAGTCAGCCCGAAACCAGAACGGGGGCGCAGATGGCACGCTTTTCCGCGAAACAGATGTTGCCTTGGTTTGGTACGGTGTCAACACGACAAAGATATGCCGCCACCATGGCTGAGACAGATTATGTGGACTATGTTATTGCCAAGCGAAAACTGGTCTTGGCCGTAGCACAATCCTATTACAGATTATACAGCTTACGAGCGAAACAAGATGTCTTGGACGAGAATGCCCAATTGCTCAAAACGTATGAGGAATTGGCCTTGACCTCTGTTGAAATTGGCAAGGCAAGTGCTGTGGACGTGTTGCGATTGCAGATACGCCAAAATGAATTGCACCAACAAAAGGAAATCTTACAGGAACAGTTTACAGCGGAGCAGACCAATTTCAACAATTTGTTGAATCGGGATTCGGGTTTGGGAATTGATGTCATAAGGGGAATGACGATACCTGAAAGTGATTCTGTTGTGGGTGACAGCCTCCAGCTAAACCCCGAACTCCTTCATTTTGATAAAATGTACGAGTCGGTGACCCAAGCAGAAATACTCAATCGAAAAGAGGGCTTGCCAATGTTGGGATTTGGGTTGGACTATGTTCCCGTTCAGGAACGACCCAATATGTCTTTTAGCGATAACGGCAAAGATATTGTGATGCCGATGGTCTCACTTTCCATTCCCATCTTCAATAAAAGACATAATTCCATAACCAAACAAAATGAATTCCGAAAAGAGGAAATTTCATTCCAAAAAAAGGAGCGATTAAATGTGCTGGAGTCCGCTTTTGCAAAAGCGGTATCGCAGCGTAATGAAGCCCGTATTGCGTTTAATGCCCAAGCCAAAAATTTGGGACGGGCAAAAGACGCAGAGCAGATCCTTATCAGAAGCTATGAGACCGGAACCATCGATTTCAATGATGTATTGGATATTCAGGAACTGCAATTAAAATTTCAACTCAATCAAATACAATCGGTGTGGTTGTACTATGCACAATCAGCCTTAATCAATTATTTAATAAACAAGTAAATCCTTAAACAATGGGTACAAGTATCAAAAATTTCGCAATGACCACTTTTGTGGCAACACTATTACTTACGATAGCCTGCAAGGGCAAACCGGTACAGGGTACTGAAACCGTTCCCGACCAACGGGAAAATATCGAAAAAACAAGGACGATGGCTACGGATGGTCAGCAAGATGCACAATCGGAAATGGTACTGAAACACTATTTCAAGTTAAAGGATGCATTGGTTGCCACGGACAATGATAAGGCCAAGTCTGCCGGGGCCGAGCTCGCCGGGGTACTGAGGAGCTTTGACACCTCCTCTTTTTCAGAAGATGGGCAGAATGAAATGGGGGACATACTCACCAATGCCACTGAGCATGCCGAACACATTGCCAAAAGTGATATTGACCATCAACGCGCACATTTTAAGAACCTGAGCAAGGATATAATCGATATGGTGGCGATCACGGGTACAAATGCCCCTTTGTATGAACAGTATTGCCCAATGTATGACAGCAATGAGGGGGGGATATGGCTAAGTATGGACGAGGATATTAGGAATCCTTATTTTGGGAATAGGATGCTCAAATGTGGAAAGGTGCAACGCAAGATCATGTGATGCAAAAAAAGGTAAAACCCCTATTGGCTGCTCTTTTGGCCGTTTTCGTGGCGATACAATTTTTTCCGATTGAAATGAATGTATCCGTCGCAGTGCCCATCACAGATTTTACGAAGGTCAACAATGTGCCCACCGCCATTGCGAACCGGTTACGGACATCATGTTATGATTGCCACAGTAATGACACCAAATATCCATGGTACGGCCAAATACAGCCCGTTGCTTGGTATATGGAGCGGCACATACGAAGTGGTAAAAAGGCGCTGAACTTTAGTGATTGGGGAAACCTTTCAAAACGTAGAAAGCATAGTAAGTTGAGTGCCATCATAGAGCAAATGGAAGAAGGTAAAATGCCCCTGGCGGGTTATCGGTACATTCACGGTAAGGCATCATTGAACGAGGAGTCAAAGGCCATGACCATAGATTTCATGCGGCACTTGATAAATGAACAAGACTCTAAAAAATTGAATCAATTTGTATATGATTCCCTTGCACTTTATATAGAATGAAACACACCTATTACATACATGGGATGACCTGTAACGGCTGCCGAAACCACATTGGGAAAGCACTCAGTGGGGTTGATGGGGTCACCAATGTATCGGTCGACTTGGAGAAAAAGGAAGCTGTTGTTGAAATGGAGCGACACATTGAATTGGGGATATTTCAGAGTGCCATGGAAAAGGCAGGGGGCAATTATAGCATCCATTTCCCTGGAAAACACCATGACCACCCTGAGAAAGGGCAAAAAACAATGCCGAAGGGCACTGGTACCGGAATCTTTTATTGCCCAATGCACTGCGAGGGTGATAAAACCTATGACAAACCTGGGGACTGCCCGGTATGTGGAATGGATTTGGTGGAAGAACAAAGCTTGGCCACGACCACTTTGAATGGGCAATGGACCTGCCCCATGCATCCGGAAATAGTGGAGGATGGGCCCGGCAACTGTCCCATCTGTGGAATGGACTTGGTCCCTGTGGAGCCAGACCTTTCCACCGAAGCCAAGACCTATCAAAAATTGCTCAAGAAATTTTGGGTCGCGGTGGTATTTACCCTCCCTCTTTTTCTAATTGCGATGAGTGAAATGATTCCGAACAATCCATTGTATGGGGTATTGGAACAAAAATACTGGAACTGGGTGCAGTTCGTGCTCTCGATTCCGGTGGTCTTTTATGCCACGTGGATGTTCTTTGAACGTGCCTATCGCAGTATCAGGACGTGGAACCTCAATATGTTTACCCTAATAGGGATTGGTGCTGGGATCGCATGGCTCTTTAGTGTTGTTGGAATGTTTTTGCCCGATGTCTTTCCGGCGCAGTTCAAAACAGAATCAGGAACGGTGCACGTCTATTTTGAAGCGGCAACAGTTATTTTAACCCTTGTGCTTTTGGGCCAGGTATTGGAGGCTAGGGCACATAGCAAGACCAATTCCGCCGTAAGGGAGTTATTAAAGCTTGCCCCAAACAAAGCCATAAAGGTGGTCAATGGTGAAATGGTTGAAGTGGGCATTGATGCTATAGAAATCGGCGACGTACTAAAAGTTAGGCCGGGCGATAAAATTCCTGTGGATGGTAGCATCACTGAAGGTCACGGCACCATAGATGAATCAATGATTACGGGAGAGCCCATTCCCGTTAACAAAACCGAAGGTGATACCGTGAGTAGCGGAACAATCAATGGCAGCCAGTCCTTTTTAATGAAAGCTGAAAGAGTGGGGAATGACACCTTGCTCGCCCAAATAATCACCATGGTGAACGATGCCAGCCGTAGTCGTGCACCTATTCAAAAATTGGCAGACAGCGTTTCGGCCTACTTTGTACCCGTTGTGGTCGTGATCGCGGTCATCACATTTGTGGTTTGGGCCATTTGGGGACCTGAACCCACCTACGTATTCGCCTTTGTCAACGCCATAGCCGTACTCATTATAGCTTGCCCCTGTGCTCTGGGACTGGCCACACCAATGTCCGTTATGGTCGGTGTTGGTAAGGGGGCGCAGAATGGGGTGCTCATCAAGAATGCAGAGGCCCTGGAAAAGATGAATAAAGTGGACACCCTTATTGTTGATAAAACGGGGACAATTACTGAAGGCAAGCCAACGGTGGAAAAAGTGGGGGCATTCTATGGCGACCTTGGCAAAAGCGACATTCTGGAATGGATAGTCGCCTTGAATAGTAATAGCACGCATCCACTTGCAGAGGCCACGGTCATCTATGGAAAGGAAAAAGGGGTTACACTTCAAAAGGCGGAAAAATTCAATACCGTGATTGGGAAGGGGGTTGAAGGCAGCGTCGGTGGAAAGCAATTGGCTTTGGGCAATCCCAAAATGATGGAATACGCCAATGCCACCATTTCGGATAGTATGAAAGTCGAAGCAAAAGTATTTCAACAACAAGGTAAGACGGTTTCCTACCTATCCGTGGACGGTGAGGTTGAGGGATATGTGGTCATAGGTGACAAAATCAAACGGACTAGTGCCAGGGCCATTAAAGGTTTACAAGAAAAAGGAGTAGCGGTAATTATGCTTACGGGTGATAATCACGATACCGCAAAAACGGTG
>JBFOLQ010000628.1:0-2269 GCA_040830145.1 Flavobacteriaceae bacterium
AAATGCGCCGTTTGAAAGTAGCATTGTCCCAAACATTCAATTACACCTACTGCTGATGAAGCCCATAATGCAACTTTTCACATGGCAACGAACCATCTTATTATCAATCATTGTCCTCGTTGTGCTGGACATATTGAGTTTTTATGGCCTATATACCAATAGGTTTTATTTTCTCAAGTTCGATAATTTTATTTTTCCGATTCTGACCATTGCCCATTTTGTATACCTCTATGTACTTTGGTTTAAAATCAAGGAAGGTGAAACAGCTGATGTGCAAATGCGCAATGTTGAGTATTTACTTTATACCATTCTATTGGTGTACCTGTACAAATTGGTCCATTCGTTCATGACATTGATGAGCTACACCAACTATGAAGATCATGTGATGCCCAGTACCTTTCTGCCTATGGGAACATTGATACTGATATTACATGTGTTCCTTATGGGCCTGACCTTTTTGGCCTTTAAACATCGTAAGGAATTGGTGGGCGGATACAGTTATGAGGAAATGGAGAAGCAACATATTGACCAATGGGAATAGCCCCAATTCAGGTCCATTATATAAGGGAGCCCCAATATCATGGTTGGGGCTCCTTTGTTTACCATTCTTTCCGTTGGAACATACGATCCAAAATTATAAGTCCTTGATAAAACTCCCGTAGAGGTCCTTGAACTGAAGTCCCGAGGTAATACGCTCCCTACTCAACTTTTTGTGCGATACGAGGCCCCAAAGCAATAGTTCCATCAAAAAATAGCGTTCGGTTCCCTTTATCTTTGGCTGATATGTATCCAACAGTTGGCGCAAGGGGGAAATCGCATCCAATTTCTGCTGATATTCGTCATCCGGGGTATCATCCATCAAATCAACTCCCTCATTGTCAAAGAACCAATCAAGTAGGGTGTCGTACGGTGTGGGCTCCCCTTTTTTTTCCAGCTTTCGTATTTCGGGGAAGTACTTGGAGAAAAGGGTTTTTACGGCCGCCTCCAATAGAATTTCCACAACTTTATCAGCCCCTTCCTGTTCCCCTTCATACACCAATTCTATTTTCCCGGTGATGGACGGAACAACCCCCACAAAATCAGCCAGACGTACTTGAGTCCCACCCATGCCATTGACAAGGGCCCTTCGCTCTGCCGTACTCAACAGATTTTCGTATGCCGTGATACTTGTACGGGCACTTACCCCACTTTTTGCATCCACATATTCACTGTTTCGGGCCTCAAAGGAAATTTGTTCCAAGAGGTCTTTGGCCATATCCGGCACGTCAATATTTTCTTTGGAGTCAGTTACCAATTGGGCCTCCTGTTCGGTTATTTTTCGGGCAGTCGCTATATCCGCTGGATAGTGTGTTAAAATTTGTGACCCAATTCGGTCCTTTAGGGGCGTGACAATGCTGCCCCTATTCGTGTAATCCTCCGGATTGGCCGTAAATACAAATTGAATGTCCAATGGAAGTCGCAACTTGAATCCGCGAATCTGAATATCGCCCTCTTCCAGTATATTGAACAAGGCCACTTGAATACGGGCCTGCAGATCTGGAAGTTCATTGATGACGAAAATACACCGATTGGCGCGGGGCACCATGCCATAGTGAATGACCCGATCATCTGCATAGCTCAACTTTAGATGGGCAGCTTTTATAGGGTCAATATCCCCAATGAGGTCGGCAACCGTAACATCTGGTGTGGCCCGCTTTTCATAAAAACGCTCATTCCTGTGCAACCACGAAATTGGGGTTTTATCACCCATCTCCCCAATACGTTCCGTCGCATATCTTGAAATAGGCCTAAAGGGATCATCATTGATTTCCGAGCCTTTGACCACTGGGATATATTCATCCAACAAGTCCACCATCAAACGGGCCAAACGGGTCTTGGCCTGGCCTCTTAATCCCAATAGATTGATGTTGTGCCGTGAAAGAATGGCACGTTCCAATTCTGGGATTACCGTATCCCCGTACCCCCATATTCCGGGAAATGTCGCTTCTCCCCTTCTTAATCTGGCTATCAAATTGCCACGGAGCTCATCCTTAATATCCTTGGACCCATACCCTGATTTTCTCAGGTCACCCAAGGTTGTAATATCCTGAACCTTCATATTCATAGATCTTCTGTTAGCCTTTTAATCTCCTTCGTCGGTTGTTTTCATAGTCTTCAAATATCATTTCCCCCAATCCCTTTAGACCCGTAAAGAATGCCTTTCCTTTGTTTGCTTCCGTAAAATGCCTAACAAACTGCATCAAATAGGGATCCTGGGCTATCATAAATG
>JBFOLQ010000629.1:0-3347 GCA_040830145.1 Flavobacteriaceae bacterium
ATTCGGAACGCAACGAAACTGAGGGAAATTACACGCGCAGGGAATTTACCTACTCGTCCTTCAAGCGTTCGTTCACCTTGCCAGAGAGTGTTGATGAGGATAAGATCAAGGCCAATTATGAAGAGGGCATTTTGAAGTTCACCCTTCCAAAAAGAAAAGAGGCTTTGCCCAAACCAAAAAGGTTGATTGAATTGAAATAAGATTTTAAACGATTCGTGTTTGCCCAGACCATGGGCAGCATATAGTTGGTTGGTTAGTTAGTTGAAGAAGGCACCTTGACTCCAAGGTGCTTTCTTTTTTTTGTCCCACTTCCCAAATAGTACCCTGACCGATTACAAGATGCGGTCCCTATGGATTCATCCCTATCTTTTTTTTACGGTTCCCTTCAAAGCAATGGTTTGGGAATCCGAAGAAAAAACCGGGTTTCCGGTGCTGGAATCCCAAAAAATATTCATAGCTTCACCATGGTGGTTCGGGTATTGTTCATGCAACCCTAATTGATAGTGGGATTCTAGGAAAATCCCAATTTAGTCAAATCTAAAAAACACATAATAAACCTTTGTATTTCAGTTAATTGATTTGGTTTATTAAAACTCATTGTTTCAATGTGATGGATTTAGGGGAACAAAGAGGAAAACTATATTTTTTCCTTGAGCATCTTGATTTCATCCCGCAGTTTTGCCGCTTGTAAAAAGTCGAGTTCCTTTGCGGCCTTTTCCATTAACTTTCGCTTGTCCCTAATGCGTTTTTCCAACTGTTCCTTGGTCATGTAGTCCAAATCTGGTTCCGCTGCCCTGAGCTCCTCTTTTTCGTAGTGATAGGTAGAGACGGAATTCTTGGCGAGGGCATTGTCCAAATTTTTGTTCAAGGCCTTTGGTACGATATTGTTCTCCCGGTTATAGGTCATTTGCTTTTCACGCCGATAATTGGTTTCGTCAATGGTTTTTTGCATACTATCGGTTATGGTATCTGCATACATAATGGCCTTGCCATTCAAATTTCTGGCCGCCCTTCCCACGGTCTGGGTAAGGGATCGGGCACTGCGCAGAAACCCCTCTTTGTCCGCATCCAGTATGGCTACCAATGATACTTCCGGCAAATCCAAGCCTTCACGTAAAAGGTTGACCCCAATAAGCACATCAAAAAGCCCCTTTCTCAAATCTTGCATGATCTCAACCCGCTCCAAGGTATCCACATCACTGTGGATATAACGGCATCGAACATTGATTCGGGTGAGGTATTTGGCCAACTCTTCCGCCATACGTTTGGTTAGGGTGGTGACTAGGGTACGCTCATCCCTTTCCACTCTCAGTTGTATTTCCTCTATCAAATCGTCAATTTGGTTAAGGCTTGGCCGCACTTCTATGATGGGGTCCAATAGTCCGGTGGGTCGAATGACCTGTTCCACATAAACACCATCACAGCGTTTCAGTTCATAATCGGCCGGTGTGGCACTTACAAAGATGACCTGGTTTTGGAGGGCCTCAAATTCCTCAAATTTCAAGGGCCGATTGTCCATGGCCGCTGGAAGCCTGAATCCGTATTCCACCAAGTTCTCCTTTCGAGATCGGTCCCCTCCGTACATGGCATGTACTTGGGGGATGGTCACATGGCTTTCATCCACAACCATTAAATAATCACTGGGGAAATAATCCAATAGGCAGAAAGGGCGGGTCCCAGGTTCACGTCCGTCCAAATAGCGGGAATAATTTTCAATGCCAGAGCAGTAGCCCAATTCCCGTATCATTTCCAGGTCAAAATTGGTGCGCTCCTCCAGGCGCTTGGCTTCCAGGGCCTTTCCTATTTCCCTGAAATAATCAACCTGTCGTACCATATCGTCCTGGATCTGATGGATGGCATTGTGAAGCACATCTGGGGAGGTGACGAACATATTGGCAGGATAAATATTGAGGGTTTCATAAACTTCAATGACGGAATTGTTAAAAGGGTCAAACGCCTCTATTTCCTCAATTTCGTCCCCAAAAAAGTGAATCCTGAAAGCGTGGTCCGCATATCCGGGGAATATATCCACCACATCCCCCTTGACCCGAAAGTTCCCATTTTTGAAATCCCCCGTGGTGCGGGAATAAAGGCTTTGCACCAAAAGATGCAGGAACTTGGTGCGGGCCAAGACTTGGTCCTTATGAATGGAAATCACATTTTTTTGAAATTCTATGGGGTTGCCAATACCGTAAAGACAAGAGACCGATGCCACTACCACTACGTCCCTACGTCCCGATAGGAGGGAGGAGGTGGCACTTAGCCGCAGTTTTTCAATGTCCTCATTGATTGAGAGATCTTTTTCTATATAGAGACCAGAACTGGGAATATAGGCTTCCGGTTGATAATAATCGTAGTAGGATACAAAGTACTCCACCGCATTTTTCGGAAAAAATTGCTTGAATTCCGAATATAGTTGGGCGGCCAAGGTTTTGTTATGCGCCAAGACCAAGGTGGGTCGCTGTACCTTTTCAATGACGTTGGCGACCGTAAAGGTCTTACCTGACCCCGTTACCCCCAACAGGGTTTGGTACCGTTCATTTTGCTCAATGCTTTCGGAAAGTTGACGAATTGCCTCTGGTTGGTCACCTGTGGGTCTGAAATCAGATACAACATTGAATTTCATGGGTCAAAAATACACATTTTACCCGCGTTGACCCTAGGTCGGATGTACGCTATCGCTTAAGGGTGAAATGCCCCCGGACCGTCTGGCCATCGTGTAAAATGGCAACATACCAATAATCAGAGGAGGGTAGGGGAATTCCCTTAAATTCACCATCCCACCCCTTGGACTCAGGGTCTATTTGGCCCATGAAGCCACCGTACCTGTCATAAATATAAATATCCTTGGGAGTGGTATCCTTGGAAAGGTCATTTGGGGGTTTGTATTGCCAATAGTCATTCTTGCCGTCATTATTGGGCGTAAAGAATTTTGGAAAACCTTCGACCGAAATGATTCCATCCAATGTCTTTTCGCCAATACCACAGCCATTTTTATCCCGTACATAGAAAACGGATTCCCCTTGATCGACAAGATCAAAACGATTGCTATCCTGATAGGGGCCATTGATGTCGTTCAGGGCGTATTCATAATCACCGGACCCTTCCACTTCCACGGTGACGGAAAACTGACCATTGCCTTCCTCCCCAATATCCAGTGCTATGGAAATAACTTTTTCAGAAGCGGTTACGGTAAAATCCCGAGAGATCTCGCATTCAAAAGTATAGCCCGATTGGTCAAAGGTATTGTAGGCCACTACCCGATAATCCCCCTCTTCACTGACAGAAAGTTGTGGGGTTTCTGAAAGGAGCTCTTCCCGCTCGTTGGGATGCAACCGGTACCAGCG
>JBFOLQ010000630.1:0-6746 GCA_040830145.1 Flavobacteriaceae bacterium
AGGACCCAGAGGAAGAAAAATGTCAAAACGATGGGGAAAATGGCAATGAAGTGGAGGGCTTGGAGATCATTAACTGCAATTTGATCTATGACGGTTATATATTGGTCAATGACGCCGCCGCCAACAGGGTTTACCTCATGGACAAAACGGCCAAAGTGGTATATGAGTGGGACCTCAATGGCAAAAGATTGGGAAATGATGTATACCTCATGCCCAACGGAAAATTATTGGCCATGTTGGAAGCGGAAGACCCATCCATTAAAATAGGTGGCTTTGGGGGTGTTATCGCCATTCTCGGCAAGGATGGAACCGTGGAATGGAGCCATGAATATTCATCGGAGAACCACATAGCCCATCATGATGCCGAAATGCTGCCCAACGGGAACATTCTGTTTATGACCTGGGAGCGCAAGTCAAAGGAAGAGGCAAATGCCATAGGATATGCCCTGGATACCGAGATTATTTATGATGCCCTACTGGAAATTAATCCCGATACCCGTGAAATTGTTTGGCAATGGCATATGTGGGACCATTTGATTCAAGGGCATGATGACACCAAGGCCAACTATGGTGTTGTTTCAGAAAATCCCCAACTTATTGACATCAATTATGTGGCCGAACCAGATGTTCCGGGAGATGTCAGCCATGCCAATGGTATTGCCTACGATGCTGAAAAGGACTTGATTTATATCAGTGCCAACTTTTATAATGAAATATGGGTGATTGACCATAGTACGTCCGCAGAGGAAGCCGCATCGCATTCAGGCGGAAACCTGGGCAAGGGCGGGGACTTGGTCTATCGTTTTGGAAATCCTTCTGCTTATGGCAATACCATGGGTACGGGCATTTTTGACCGAAACCACCACCCCAATTTATTGCAAGGAGAAAAAAAGGGCCATATCCTGGTTTTTTCAAATGGCTTTTCACAAGAACAATCGGTGGCTTATGAACTGAAATTGCCCAGTACCTTTATTTTGGAACCAAACACTGATAATGAACCACAAGTAGTATGGAGCTTTACAGACTCCAATTTATACTCCGGGAAAGTCTCTGGTGTGGAACTATTGCCCAATGGGAATCGTTTAATCACTGAAGGGGACTTCGGTTTTTGGGAAGTGACCGAAGCCGGTGAAGTGGTTTGGCGCTATACAACGGCAGGATTTTTCTGGAGGGGTTACCACTTTGACAAATCTGCCAAGGCTATCCAGGAATTGGGGCTATAAAAAGTATTCGACGATTTTTACAAAGTTTTAACCTAAATTATTGTTAATTCGTCTTAGGTTTTATTTAGATTTACACCTTTAACTTATATCCTATATGAAAAAGAGTATAATCTTTGTGGCAATCTTGCTACCCGTTAATTTTTTATGGTCCCAATTGAGTGGGCAAGTTAACTCTACTTATGTTGGTGGAGGTGGAGGTAATAATGCTGTAGTCTCCCATTTATTGGGCGATATACAGTCAGGTAATGAAAAAAGGCAAGTAGACTTGGGGGATATTCAGGGATCTGCCTACACTTCGGACGTGTTCTTAGCTGGCAAACTATTTTATAACGATAGTTTTGAATCCAATGTATTTTATAGGTACAACGCCTACATGGAAGAGATAGAGATCAAAACCATGGACATACCAGGTGCACCTGTTAGGGCACTTCAAAAAGATAAGAGTATACAACTTAAGACCATGGATGGAAAAGTCATTGGTTTTAAGACTTTTATTGACAAAAGAGGACTTACCCAAAATGGATATTTGACCCAATTGGCCAGTGGTAAATATACCCTATATAAGAGAAGTGATGTAAAATATACGCAGCCTCAAAAAGCTCAAAATTCCTTTGTGCCCGCGACACCTGCAAGATTTACAAAATTCACGGAGTATTATATTGAAATGGATGGAAGAAAACGAATCGATGAAATAGAACTGAAGAAAAACAAACTGTTGAAACTGGTGGATGAAACCGACAGCGAGAACCTTAAGCTTCACATCAAGCAAAACAATATGAAGGTCAAAAATGAAAAAGACCTATTGGAGATTCTTGCCTTCCTAAATAAGTCTTGAATCAGACCTTGATACAGTACGTAAGGTTATATGGGAATTCTATTGAATTCTTAAAATTACGGCTCAATAAAACTATAAAAGTGGGATTTCCGAAGTGGAATCCCATTTTTTTATAACCAAATGTTGGGAGAGACATTTGGTTATATAAAACGGTTCTGTCACCATCTGAATACCGTATTACCCACCGCACGAGGATTGGCAGATACATTTCCATCCATATCCACTGATATCAAGCCAATTATCCTTACACCCAATTCTTTTAGAACGTACGCATCCATTTAAAAAACAGACGCAATACTGTACGGAATTTGAAAGCGGTACACATTTTTTAGAATGGTATGGAACCGTTGTCACAGACACTAATCAAAACTGACATTATTGTTAAATTTTATGATTATCTGTGTTTTACGGGAAATTTTGATTATTTTAAGTTACAATCATAATTTTATTTAGGCCATGAAAAAAACTTTTGCAATAGCATTTTGCTTACTAGGAATCGTTGGAATTAACGGCCAAACTTCTGGTCAAATTGCAACATACACCCCAGGAGTTGGAGCATTCACTGATGGATTATATAATTACGCCATGGGGTCTATTTCCGATAAAACGGAAAAATCCACCCATGAGGACAGAACAATAGAAGGCTCGCCTTATAGTTCAAATCAATTTGCGTCCACCACACTCTACTATGGGGAGGAAGATATGGGAGTTATTTACTACCGTTACAATGCCTACAATGAAGAGGTTGAAATAAAGGAGAAAAATATGGCTGGAATACCCATACGTGGACTCCAGAAGGATAAAAAAATATCCATCATAATGGATAATAAAAAACTTTCCTTTAAGACTTTTATCGACAGGGGGGGAAATACCATCAATGGATACCTCCTTTCCTTAGCTGAGGGCAACAAATACACACTTTATAGGAGAATAAACGTTGAGTTTACTGAAGGAAAAAAGGCACCAAACTCGTTTGTAAAAGCGGTTCCAGCCAAGTTTAGTCAGTTCATTGAATATTATATGTACAAAGAAGGTGCAAAGAGAATAGATGAAATTCCCCTTAAGAATAATAAATTTTTAAATTTGCTGGATTCGGAATCGAAGGAAAAAGTCAAGGTCTTTTTGAAGGAAAACGCCCTAAACATCAAAAAGGAGAGTGACTTGATTGAAGTGTTTGCCTTTTTGAACTCCTAGATTCCAACAAAAATGAATGTATCGTGGGCCATCCCCTTGGGGATGGCTTTTTTGTACAACATCATATGAAGACGGATACGGCATCATTGGTTTATGGTATTCGGGCCATTGAAGAGGCCCTGGACTCACAAAAGTCCATAGAAAAAGTATATCTTCTTAGGGACTCAAGGAACAAATCCCTTTTTTCAATTCAACAGGACCTGAAAAAAAAGGGAATCCCAATTTCCATGGTCCCTTCGGTTCGTCTAGATCAAATGACAAAGGGCAACCATCAAGGCATAGTGGCCATGATTTCCCCTATTTATTTTCATGACATTGAAGAAATGCTGGAAAAGGTGCCCCCTGGGAAAAATCCACTATTTCTTATTCTGGATCGATTGACGGATGTTCGCAACTTTGGTGCCATTATTAGAACCGCCGAATGCTGTGGGGTCCATGGTATCATTGTCCAAAAAAGTGGTAACGCCCCCATTAATGCCGATACTATAAAAACTTCTGCGGGAGCGGCTTTTAAGGTTCCTATGGCAAGGGTCGATCATATTAAGGATGCCATATACCATCTAAAGGCGTCTGATATCAAAATTGTGGCGGCGACGGAAAAAACCGATCAAAGCATATATCACCTTAATTTAACGGAACCCATTGCCATTGTAATGGGGGCTGAGGACAAGGGCATTTCCCCTTCTGTTCTAAAAATGGTGGATTACAGGGCCAAACTTCCCCTTATGGGTGATATCGGTTCATTGAACGTTTCGGTAGCCTGTGGCGCCTTTTTATACGAGTCCGTGAGACAGCGAATTACCAATTGAGCATTATGGGCCTTCCTTGCCCTCCTTATATTGGTATGTAATCCTTATATCCATCATGGTGTCGTCCCCATCCTTTTGCTCAATAAAGTTTCCCTCTGAATCAAAGTGCTTCATAAACTCATCCTCCTCCGGGTCATAGCCTTCTTTTTCCCAAATATAGGTAACGCGCTGGGGTACTTTTGTCCTAACCGCGACCGCCAAGGCCAATCCCGTTAAAAATCCGGCCAAATGACCCTCCCATGAAATTCCTTCTTTAATTGGGAAAATATACCAGAGCATACTACCGTAAACAAACACCACAATCAGGGAAAGGGCCACCAAACGGTAATGCTTGGTAAAAATGCCCTTGAAAAAAATAAAACTGACCAACACATAAATGAGTCCACTTGCCCCAATATGGTAAGATGGCCTCCCAATCAACCATGTCAGAAGCCCCCCAAGGATCCATCCTATCAACAATACCCTAATTGCGGCCGACCGATAAAAATAAAAAAGGGCTGCTACCAATAGTGCCAAGGGAAGGGTATTATTGTACAAATGGGTCAGCGATCCGTGGATAAGGGGACTCAGAAATACCCCCCTTAAGCCTTTGAAAGTTCTGGGGTAAACCCCAAAATCATTGAAATTGACTCCGAATTTCACTTCAACCCAAAATACGGTCCATATGGCCAGCACCGCCAATAAAGGTGCTATGGCCACACTGTTGGAAAGTTTAAAATACTGGCCTTCGTGCATATCCATAAAATAATCCTTTCTATGCAATAAAACGGCCAAAATGCCTAATCCTGATAAATTGTCATACCAATTATTGACTATTTTTATCCCATGAACGAACCCTTGGCAGAACGTATACGTCCCAAAACCCTTGAAGACTATATAAGTCAAGAGCACTTGGTGGGGGCCAATGGGGCATTGACCCAACAAATCAAAAGGGGCAACATTCCCTCCTTGATCTTCTGGGGACCCCCTGGAACGGGAAAAACGACCTTGGCCCATATAATAGCCCAAGAAAGCCAACGGCCGTTCTACACCCTAAGTGCCATCAGTAGCGGCGTAAAGGACGTACGGGACGTCATTGACAAGGCCAAGCGTTCGGGGGGGCTTTTCACAACCAAAAATCCCATTTTGTTCATCGATGAAATTCATCGGTTCAGTAAATCACAACAAGATTCACTCTTGGGAGCCGTGGAAAAGGGATGGGTCACCCTAATTGGGGCCACTACTGAAAATCCCAGTTTTGAGGTAATTCCCGCCCTATTGTCACGATGCCAGGTCTATATATTGAATCCCTTTGGAAAAAAAGACTTGGTGGCCTTGCTCAAAAGGGCGATGGATACCGATACGGAACTCGCCTCCAAGAAAATTGAACTGAAAGAGACCGAGGCCCTATTACGGCTTTCAGGGGGTGACGGACGTAAGCTTCTCAATATCTTTGAACTTGTAGTGAATTCGGAGGAAGGGGACGCCGTGACCATTACAGATGGTATGGTCATGCAAAAAGTGCAAAAGAACACCGTTCTCTATGACAAGACCGGGGAACAACACTACGATATCATCTCTGCCTTTATCAAAAGTATTCGAGGTAGCGATCCCAATGGGGCAGTTTATTGGCTCGCCCGTATGATAGAGGGGGGAGAGGATGTGAAGTTCATTGCGCGAAGGATGCTTATATCGGCTTCAGAGGACATTGGCCTCGCAAATCCGACCGCATTGGTCATGGCCAATGCCACTTTTCAGGCCGTGAATACCATTGGTTACCCCGAGGCCCGTATTATTTTAAGCCAATGTGCCGTATACCTTGCCACCTCACCAAAGAGCAATAGTGGATATATGGCCATCAAAAATGCGCAACAGACCGTTCGTCAAACCGGTGACCTATCCGTACCGCTACATTTGAGGAATGCCCCAACGAAACTGATGAAAGACCTTGGGTATGGGGCCAATTATAAGTATGCCCATGACCATTCCGATAACTTTGTGGAATTGGAATTTTTACCGGATGAAATCAAGGGCACCCCTTTTTACTTTCCGGGGGACAACCCACGTGAAAAGGCCCTTAAGGAATTCTTGGACCACCGTTGGAAGGATAAATACAAGGATTAGAACTTTAAATCCATCTCTTCCTTTACCAAATTATCCCCTTCATAACGCTCAAAGTACCATTTCCCTTCCTCCTGGTATACGATACCCTGGGAATCCCCTGTCTTGGCTATAAAGACTTGGGGGCGTGATGTATTCAAGAGTTTTAGGACAACTTTGGGAGTGGCATCGACCACTTGATACCCTTTATCAATTTTTTGGGCATATAGTATGGATCCCATACCTTGAGAAGTCTTGTCCGCAACAAAATCTGATTCAACTGGGGTACGGTCTTTATATAATTGCTCTTTTGCAGTGGTCTTCTGTTCCACCATTTTGGTCTCCGCCTTTTTAAAACCGGATTCCTGAACGTCCATTTTTTTAAATGTTTGCTCCTCCTTACCTGTCTTTTGTTCCATTACTGAGGCATCCGGTGCATTTTTAGGGACATGCTTTACATCATTCTTAAAACTGACCGATATGGGTTCTCCCTGTTTTTCACGATATGAATACTGTAACCCCTTAAATGTCTCGAAGGCCTCTCGAATCGATTCTGAATAGGCTTCAGTAAACGCTTTTGCCTTGCTTCTCCCTTCCAGTGATTCC
>JBFOLQ010000631.1:0-3755 GCA_040830145.1 Flavobacteriaceae bacterium
GTATTCCTCCAAGGGCGTACTCCAGGATTTGGCCGTATTGGTATCATAGAATTCATCAAATTTTTTGATAAAGGCAGCGATATCCGTGTTAGGGTGCATCTTGAATAGGGCGTCGTAATTGAAATTGCCCCATTGCAATTGTCCTTCCGTGAACTCAGATTGCTTTTTTATAAGGCGTAGGATGGGAGGCTGAACATCACTGGGATAATCCTTGGTGATATAGACTCCGGTGATAGTAAAGGACTTCGCTTTGTTCTGATAGGTGGTGTGCACCACTTGCCCTACCGGATTACTATCTCCGAAGAGTTCAAAGGCAAATTCATCACTTAATACCAAATCATTTTCATTGACAAACAGCTGTTCTTTATTCCCATATTTAAGGGGATAGGGGTAAAAATCAAAAAAATTGGAGGTGGTCCTGCGCATGCCCTTCACCAATTTCTTTCCCTCGTTGTTGAAAAGCAGACTCCCGTCCCATCCCAATATAAGGGCATCCTCAATCTCTGGGAGCTCTTCCTGGGCCTTCGTGACCATGATATAGGGTGCTGTATTCCATACCTCCCCATTGTCAAAAAGTCTAATGGGCCGGTAGATGTTCTCTAAATTGGGGTTCCATTTCTCGTAACTTGTTTCATGACTTACAAAGAGGGTTACCAGAATAAAACAGGTGATGCCCAATGTGAGACCAAGTGTATTGATAATGGGATATAGCGGATTTTTTTTCAGATGCCTGATGAAAATTTGAAACCAGGAATGGATCATGACTGTTCGTTTTTTGATGATGATTTATACGATTTCTATTTGGCGCTGATTCTCTTTTTCAGATATAATACTGCCATCGCGAAGTGTTATGATCTTACTGGAGAAACCGGCATCGTATGGGGAGTGTGTGACCATGACAATGGTGGCCCCCTGTTGGTGTAGCTCTGTCAAGAGCTCCATGACCTCATTCCCGTTTCTACTGTCAAGATTTCCTGTAGGCTCATCGGCAAGTATCAATTTGGGCTGGTTGACCAAGGCCCTTGCCACGGCCACACGCTGCTGCTGCCCCCCTGAGAGCTGTTGTGGAAAATGTTTGTTTCTATGGGCAATGTCCAAACGCTCCATCACTTCCTGTACCCTATGCTTGCGTTCTTTTTTGGGGATATCGTTATAGACAAGGGGCAACTCAATGTTTTCAAAGACAGTAAGTTCATCGATGAGGTTAAAATTTTGGAATACAAAACCAATGTTCTTTTTTCTGAGAAGGGCCCGTTCCTTTTCTTTTTGCCCGGACATTTCCTGATTCAAAAAAGTGTAACTGCCATGGTCAAGGGAATCCAAAAGGCCTATGATATTGAGCAGTGTTGATTTCCCACAGCCAGAAGGACCCATGATGGAAATGAACTCTCCTTCAGAAACCTGGAGGGACACCTTGTTCAAAGCAGTGGTTTCCACTTCCTCGGTCCTGTATATTTTACTGAGGTTTTTGATATGTATCATAACAGTAGTACTATTAAAAGATTGATGATTGTTTTAATGATGGTTATCATGACCGCTCATTTTAGATTGATGATGTCTTTTTCCTTAAACCCCTCATAACTTGAGGTGATGATACGGTCTCCTTCCGATATCCCGGATAGAATTTCATAATAGTAGGCATTGGCCCTACCTATGGAGACCTTCCTTTTTTCGGCTGTATTGCCATCTTTGAGCACAAATACGAATTGTCCGCCCGAGGATTGATAAAATGCCCCTTTGGGGAGCAATAGGGCCTTCGCTTTTTTATTGGAAAGATAGACCTTTATGGGAAGCGTCATCCCTTGTTTAATGGTTTTTGGGGCGCCTTCATTAAAGACCAGCTCCACATCAAATTTACCCCCTACTACCTCGGCAACAATGTTCTTAACGGTCAATGTATAGGTGCCTTCCTCTAGTTCTACAAGGCCTTCCTGGTCTTTTTCGAGAAGATTGAAGTAATATTCATCTGCCCTGACCAAAACCTTGTATCCATCCAACATGTCCAATTTGCCTATCAGCTCCCCCTTTTCATAACTTTTACCCAAAATTGGATTATAGGATGACAATAGACCAGATTCTGGTGCCCTGACTATAAAATTTTCTTTGTTGGCCCGTAATTGCTCCAGACTTTCTTCCATTTTCACGATGGAGGTATTGATGAGGTTGAGCTGTATTTTACGGTCATATTGCTCTTTTTCCACATATTTTTTGGTATTCAATTGTTGTTTGGTCTGAAAGTCATAGGTCTCTTGTGATTTGAGATAATCATTCTTGGAAATGACCCCTTTGCCATACAGTGTGGTATCCATCCGATACTGCCGCGCAGCGTTGTTGTAATCATAGGTCATTTTGATAAGGTCCCTATCCAGGGTCATTTGTTGGTTCTTGATGGAGATTCGGGTATTTCTCAAATTGTTTATCTGCTCAATGATGGCCGTCTCTTGGGTAAGGTAACCCAGCTCGGTATTGGGGTTGTAGAGCTCAAGGAGCAAGTCGCCCTTTTGGACCATTTGACCATTTTCAGTATGTATTTTTTTTTACGGAACCACTTTCAATGGTATTTATCTGAAGGGTGTTTAATGGTTGCACTGAACCGTTGAAAAGGGCCATGTCCTCAAAATAGTCATTGCTGACTTCCTTTATGGTAATCCGGTCCTTGTCCAAGGAAATCCTTTTTTTTGAATCGGTGGCCGACCATAGTAATCCAATAAGGACAATCCCGGTAATGGAGGGAATAAGCCATTTTTTTATCGGATTGCTTTTTCGTTCTATTTTTTTGTCCATTGCCAGCATTGATTTACCCATAAGGACGCTGATACCGTGCCAAAAAACAAATGGTTTTTAAATATTTGATAATCAGCAAAATAATTTTATTGACATTATTTTTAGTGTCCGATATCGAACGTTTTTTTGTTCGATATCGAACAGATGTATAATATTGGTCATGGTAAAAAAGAAGCATACCATTTTATTGGTGGATGACGATGAGGACATCCTGTTTACGTTACAGCTCTTTTTAAGGCGCTATTACCGCGATGTGATTACCCTTTCCAACCCCAAAAAAATAATGACCGTACTGAGTACGTCCATGGTGGATGTGGTCTTGATGGACATGAATTTTAGACGGGGAGAGCAAAGTGGGGAAGAGGGCATGTATTGGTTGCGGAGTATATTGGAGGTATCACCTGAAACGGTAGTGATATTAATGACTGCGTTTTCAGATGTAGGTTTGGCCGTTGAGGGAATCAAACAAGGAGCTTTTGATTTTTTACTAAAGCCTTGGGACAACAACAAACTATTGGCCACCATCAATGCGGCCATGGCCCATGGGGGCTCAAAGAAACAAGGACATAAACTAAAAAAAATATCCTCGTCAGATTTTAGTAAGGGGAATATGGTGATTGGCCAGTCAGTGGAATTCCAAAATGTGGTCAACATGGTGGAAAAAGTGGCGGACACCAGTGCCAACGTATTGCTTCTTGGTGAGAACGGTACAGGAAAGTATGTCGTGGCCAAAATGCTTCACGATCTTTCTTCCCGTAAGGGAAAACTATTTGTACATGTGGATTTGGGCGCATTGCATGAAAACCTATTTGAAAGTGAACTTTTTGGTTATGCCAAAGGGGCGTTTACCGATGCCAAGGAAGATAGTTTGGGAAGGTTTGAACTCGCAGATGGCGGCACACTGTTTTTGGATGAAATAGGGAACTTATCGTTGCAACTGCAGTCCAAATTATTACATGTGATCCAGAATA
>JBFOLQ010000632.1:0-2046 GCA_040830145.1 Flavobacteriaceae bacterium
CTTACGGGAATCTTGTACTTCCCCAAGCTTACCCAAGATCTTAACATTCAGAAGGACCGTATCCAGCTCTATCAAAACCAAGTTTTTGTAACCGATAACGTTGAGGGGATTGTACCCGAGTTCTTGACCATGTTGCGTGGAGTTATCGACTCCCCTGACATTCCCTTGAACGTATCACGATCGTATCTTCAGGCCGATGGTGCCGTAAAGAAGATATCAAACTACATCACCCGAAAGGTCGCTGACAAGCTCAATTCCCTTTTCAAAAAAGATAGGGAAGAGTTTGAAAAGAAATGGAATGATATCAAGATTGTCATAGAGTATGGCATGTTGTCCGAAGAAAAGTTCTTTGAAAAAGCCGATAAATTTGCCTTATACCCATCAGTGGATGGAACCTACTATACTTTTGCCGAGTTGGAGGAAAAAATAAAGGACAACCAAACCGACAAGGATGATAAAATGGTGGTGCTTTATGCCTCCGATAGAGAGGCCCAACACAGTTATATTGAAGCCGCCAAAGCCAAGGGATATGAAGTATTGCTTTTAGACTCCCCCATAGTATCACACTTGATGCAAAAGTTGGAAACCTCCAAGGAAAAGATATCATTTGCCCGTGTGGATGCCGATTCTGTGGACAACCTGATCAAAAAGGAGGATACGGCGATTTCAAAGCTATCTGACGAAGAAAAAGACCGTCTGAAAGAGGAATTGGAAAAAACCATCGGTGAACAAGGACTTACGGTTCAATTAGAAGCCTTGGACAGTGACACATCACCTTTTATGATTACTGAGCCCGAGTTTATGCGCCGTATGAAGGAAATGCAGCAGTCCGGGGGGGGTGGTATGTTTGGCATGGGCAATATGCCCGAAATGTACAACTTGGTGGTGAACACCAACCATACCCTTGTCAATGAGATCTTGAACACCAAAACTGCCAAAAAACGGGAACGTCTCATTAACCAATCCATTGATTTGGCAAGACTCTCCAAAGGATTGCTCAAGGGAGAGGAACTCACGAAGTTCATTAAACGGAGCTATGAGATGGTGAAGTAGGCATTAGATAGTAGTCGTTAGATTTTAGACAATATATAGTGGACCTGACTTGGTAGCTGAGGGGAACCGAAGCCAACCTGTCAGGTCTTTTTTTTATCTTACCCAACCAAAACCAACCACCATGGACTACCAGAGTGCCGATTTCAAAAAATTGCTCGACAAATTACAACAGGAGAGTTGGCAACTGGAGCTTATAATTTCAGGTTTTGCCATTTACGGGCTCTTCCAAAGCATTGAACCTCTCGAGGTAGAATACCTTACGGCCCAAAAAAATAGTCAAATTTTATACTTAAGTCTCATTGGTCTGGCCATTAACGGCGTGCAAATCCTGATGTTGACCTTATTGGTACATGTGGTTTTACGTGGGTTGTGGATCGGTGTGTTGGGACTGCGCTATGTATCGGGGGATATTGATTATGCCGGTTTGGGTTATTCCCAGAAGTTCACCCATTTCCTGGAGCGAAAAGTAGGCTCCTTTGATCGCTATATTGCCCGTTTGGAGAATATATGCAGTACCCTGTTTCCCCTAGCCTTTTTGATGGTGTTCTATTTTATATCCCTTTTTGCCGTTATCGGTGTCTTTGGATTCGTGGGAAATAGTATCAGCGAAGTGGAATGGATTCCTGAAGGGACCAGAAAGGTTATAGCCATTATTTTTTCAATTAGTTATTTCCTTTCCGTCTTACTCATATTAATTGATTTTCTTGGTGCCGGGATTCTTAAACGGACCAAGTGGATTGCCAAAATTTACTTTCCCATATATAAGGTATTTGGGATTATCACCCTGTCCTTTCTATACCGACCATTAGTGTATAATTTTTTAGATCAAAAGAAGGTGAAATGGCTGGCAATCTTCATTCTTCCAGCCTACCTTATTTTTGGTCTCACTCTTGATTTATTTGGAAAAGTGAATTCCAACTACCAAGTAAAGGACCAGGAAACGTCTGACTTTTATACCTCCAACAACCATTATGAGGACCTTTTGATCGAGAA
>JBFOLQ010000633.1:0-5163 GCA_040830145.1 Flavobacteriaceae bacterium
ACTATGAGTCCATCAAAAAAGAGTTGACCAAAAGGGGGTATTCCTTTGAGTCTGACACAGACACTGAAGTACTGGTCAACGTGATTGAGGAAGTAAAGAAACCCGAGGATGTTAAATTGGGCAAGGCGGTGCAGATTGCTTTGAACCAAGTGGTAGGAGCCTATGCCATTGCCGTATTTGACCGTAGAAAACCCGATGAAAGTGTGGTAGCCCGATTGGGAAGCCCCTTGGCCATTGGTATTGGGGAAGACGAATTCTTTATTGCATCTGATGCCTCCCCATTTATAGAATTTACCAACAATGCAGTATACCTTGAAGATGAGGAAATGGCCATCGTTCGTCTTGGCAAGGAAATCAAGTTGCGAAAAATTAAGAATGATGCGATAGCCTATCCCAATATTTTGGAACTTCAAATGAATTTGGAGGAAATAGAGAAAGGGGGATATGAGCACTTCATGTTGAAGGAAATCTATGAACAACCCAGAGCCATCCATGATACCTATCGGGGACGCTTGCGTGCCAATAAGGGGATTATTAAAATGGATGGGATTGACCAAAATCTGGAAAGGTTCCAAAATGCCAATAGAATCATTATAGTGGCATGTGGTACTTCATGGCATGCGGGTCTTGTGGCCGAGTATATTTTTGAGGACCTGGCCCGTATCCCAGTGGAAGTGGAGTATGCTTCTGAATTTAGATATAGGAATCCGGTGATTACCGATAAGGATGTGGTCATTGCCATTTCCCAGTCAGGGGAGACGGCGGATACCTTGGCGGCCATAAAACTGGCAAAGGAACAAGGGGCCTTTGTATTTGGGGTATGTAATGTGGTGGGTTCGTCCATTGCAAGGGAGACCCACGCAGGGGCTTATACCCACGCAGGACCTGAAATTGGTGTGGCCTCCACCAAGGCATTCACCACCCAAATTACCGTATTGACCCTAGTGGCCTTAAAACTGGCCCAGGAAAAAGGAGGATTTCCTAAATCCAAGTTTCACGAGTTTTTGGCCGAACTGGAAAATATTCCCTCAAAAGTTGAAAAGGCATTGGAGTCCAATCCTTTGATTGAGATTATCGCTGATGCCTATAAAGATGCGTCCAACTGTCTATATCTGGGCCGGGGATATAACTTTCCCGTAGCACTTGAAGGGGCCCTTAAGCTGAAGGAGATAAGCTATATCCATGCTGAGGGGTATCCGGCGGCAGAGATGAAGCATGGCCCAATTGCCCTGATTGACGAACAGATGCCCGTAGTTGTCATCGCTACCAAAAAGGGACATTACGAAAAGGTGGTCAGCAATGTCCAAGAAATTAAATCAAGAAAGGGAAAGATCATCGCCATAGTCACGGAGGGAGATAAACAGGTGACGGAATTGGCCGACCATGTCGTTGCCGTACCGGAAACATTGGAAAGTCTAACCCCCTTATTGACCACCATCCCCTTACAATTGTTATCATACCACATAGCGGTAATGCGTGGATGCAACGTGGATCAACCACGGAATTTGGCCAAATCGGTCACAGTGGAATAATGGAATGGGCTTGACCCTAATTCTACTAGATTGAATACATCCCCTTAATTGAGTGGGTTGCCGTTTTTCTTGGGGAGTTTACCCACAGTCTTCAAATGGAGGCCTCCTGTGATGACCCTTATCTCAGGGAGAATCATCCGTTTCCCATAAATAATAAGGTAAGCATTCCGGACACTTTCGGGATGATTGACCTATATGGGTCTTATGCCATAATTGACAATGGCAGAGACGATTTGTTGCCAAATTTTTATTATGCATGCATAATTTTTGCCGGTTTGCTGGTTTCCAAAAAGAAATTTGGTATCTTGCTTGATGCTAATTTAACTCGAATTTAACATGAAGAACATTTTTCTTTTATGCCTATTGCTGTTGGGCGGAGCCATGGCTATGGCCCAAACAAGGGTGACAGGTAAGGTAGTGGACCAGAACGACCAGCCCGTTCCTGGTGCCAATGTGGTGATCACTGGAAAAGCCATTGGTACGGTGACTGATTTTGATGGCAATTTTACCTTGGAGACTTCCGAGGAACCCCCTTTTCAATTGACCATTTCCAGTATAGGGTTTTCCGATGGGACCGCAGAGATAACACAGAACAACCAAACGGTCAATGTAGCCATCTCTGAAACACAGACCTTCTTGGATGAAGTGGTAATCTCGGCATCTAGAACCCCTGAGCGTATCTTTGAATCCCCTGTAACGGTGGAAAGAATGGATGTTAAAGCCATTAGAAATACGTCGGCCCCCTCATTTTTTGACGGACTTGAAAACTTAAAAGGGGTGGATGTAAATACAAATAGCTTGACCTTTAAGTCTGTGAATACGAGAGGTTTTGCCACATTTGCGAACACCCGTTTCATGCAATTGGTAGATGGAATGGACAACTCCTCCCCTGCCCTCAATTTTGCATTGGGGAACCTGTTGGGCATGTCTGAATTGGATGTGAATACTGTGGAATTGCTCCCAGGGGCATCTTCAGCACTATATGGGGCCAACGCCTTCAATGGTATTATGTTCATGACCAGTAAAAATCCATTTGACCATCAAGGAATCAGTGCCTATGGGAAAACAGGACTTACATCGAGCTCCAATGGGGGTGACAATAATTTCTATGACATAGGGATTCGAGCTGCCCATGCCTTTAATGACTATTTTGCTGTCAAGGCATCCGTTTCCCTTTTACAAGGCACTGAGTGGTTTTCCACCGATTATACTGATTATGCCGTTCCAGGTCGCACTAGGGATGACCCAGCATATGATGGTCTCAATGTATATGGGGACGAGGTGGCCACCACCCTTGATTTTGATGAACTGGCTGCAGGGGCCCTTCCTATTCCCGTTGCCACTGATTTTGGGGCAGCAAGGATTTCCCGAACAGGCTATAATGAGGTGGATTTAATGGATTATGACGCCCAAAGCCTTAAGGCCGATTTCGCTATGCATATCAAACCGTGGGCCAATGATTTCGAAATTGTGCTCAACTCTAAAGTAGGCCGGGGAAATACCATTTATCAGGGAGCGAACAGGTACTCCATCAAGGATTTCTTTATGCAACAACACAAGTTGGAAATTAGGAACAACAATTTCTTTGTACGCGGCTATACCACCGCGGAAAAAGCGGGAAATTCCTATGATACGCGATTTGCCGCCATTAATATCAACCGACGTTGGAAAGGGGATTTACAATGGTTCACCGACTACGCTGGTGGGTTTATTGGATATTTGGCCAACCAAGGCATTTTTGCCCCTACCGATGAGCAAAAAGTGGCAGCCCATGCCGCGGCTCGCCAAGTAGCAGATGTTGGAAGATTATTGCCTGGCTCTGATGGATTTAACAGTGCATTGGCTGCAGTGGCCTCAGATGGAGATTTGGAGAGTGGAGCCAAGTTTACCGACAATTCCAAAATCTATCATATAGATGCTAACTACAATTTGGCCCACTTGACCAACAATTTCGCTGATATAATGGTTGGGGGCTCATGGCGTCAATACTCGTTGAACTCGGGAGGTACCATATATACTGACAATGATGGGCCCATTGATTACCAAGAGTATGGGGCTTATATGCAATTGCAAAAGAAAATGGTTGATGACCGGTTGAAATTTACAGGGTCGGTACGATATGACAAATCGGAGTTTTTTGATGGGTTCTTCTCTCCTCGGGTTTCGTTGGTTTATGCGGTGGATGAGAACAAAAAACATAACGTTAGGGCCTCATACCAAACGGGCTTTAGAAACCCAACCACCCAAGACCTATTTATTGGGTTGAATGCAGGGGCGGCCATTTTGGTGGGCTCGGCACCCGATAATCTAGATAGGTATACCACCCCTTCCATCTTATTGAGCACCAATGGGCAAACGGTTACCGGCCAACAGAGTGTACAGATTTCGGGAGGCGATGCTTATTCCAATGCCTTTTCGTTGGAGTCGGTTCAGGCAGGAGCGCCCCAAGCCATCAATGTGGATTTGGTTAAGCCTGAGAAAATTACGGCCTATGAAGTGGGGTACCGAGGTGTACTGGGCAAGATTAGTATCGATTTAAGTGGGTACTATAACCAGTACGAGGATTTTATCTCTAACAAAACAGTGTTGGTGCCGTTTTATGGGCAGGCAGGGGATAATGCCCTTTCACTCCTGGCACTGCAGAATGAGGATTTCCTTCCTTTTCAGACCTATACCAATACCAATGCCGATATTAGTTCGTATGGTGGAGGTGTGGGTGTTACCACCAAGATTGGGGATTTTGATTTTGGGGTAAATTATACCTATGCCAAGTTGGATTTTGACCAATCTACCGACCCTGATTTTAGGACAAGCTTTAATACGCCCGAACATAAGGTCAAAGCTTCCTTTGGCAATGAGAATTTGTTCAAGAATTTTGGGTTCAATATAAACTGGAGATGGAATGATTGGTATCTCTGGGAGGCTTCCTTTGCCGATGGGCACGTTCCCTCAAGAAATTTAGTGGATGCCCAGGTAAACCTAAGGGTGCCTTCCATTAAATCGACCTTTAAACTGGGAGGGGCCAATATTTTGGGTGAGGAATATGTGAGCGCCCCAGGTACAGGGACCATAGGTTCGCAATACTATATTTCATGGACCATTAACAACTAAAAGCTTTACGATGAAAATTAAACATACATATATTCTGTTAGCAATGGCCTTGGTAGTATTTATGGGCTGTTCAGATGATGATGGCCCGTTGGCCATACCCCATATTAGACAAGCAGAAACCCAAACTCCGCCAACACCAAGTTTTACGAGTGGTTCTGCTGATTTTTCCACCTATGTGTCTGTGGGGAACTCCTTGACCGCAGGTTTTTCTGATAATGCCCTTTTTGCCAAGGGTCAAGCAGTTTCATTTCCCAAGATATTGTCTGAACGTCTTGCCTTGGCAGCAGGCAGTGGGTTTGCTTTTACACAGCCCATGATGGCCGATGATGTGGGAGGGTTGCTTTTGGGAGGGCAGCAGATTGCTGGCCCCAGATTGATTTTTGATGCCCAAGCCCAAGTCCCCGTACCTTTTCCAGGGACACCAACAACGGAGGTGACAAATATTCTGTCTGGCCCTTTTAATAATATGGGCGTGCCAGGGGCAAAGAGCTACCATTTATTGGCCGAAGGTTATGGAAAT
>JBFOLQ010000634.1:0-2396 GCA_040830145.1 Flavobacteriaceae bacterium
AAAGGCCTATGTGGACAGCCAAACTTCAGAGGAAATCGCGGCCCAAAAGGGAACGCCAACCGAGCCGGGAACCAATAGCCCATTTCGGGACAGGACTCCAGAGGAGAACCTGACTCTTTTTGAAGGCATGAAGAACGGTCAATTCGAAGAGGGAGAACACGTGTTGCGAGCTAAAATAGACATGGAATCACCTAATATGTTGATGCGGGACCCCATTATGTACCGCGTTTTGCACAAGGCACATCACAGAACAAATACCGAATGGTGTATTTTTCCCATGTACGATTGGACCCATGGAGAAAGCGATTATATAGAACAAGTATCCCATTCCTTGTGCACATTGGAATTTTTGTCACATAGGGAATTGTATAACTGGTTTTTGGACCAAGTGTATGATACTGACAGGGTGCGACCCAAACAACGAGAGTTTGCCCGTCGTAATCTGAGCCATACGGTAGTGAGCAAACGCAAGCTGTTGAGATTGGTGGAAAGTGGCGTGGTCAGCGGATGGGATGACCCTAGGATGCCTACTATTTCTGGGATGCGAAGGCGCGGGTACCCCCCGGAGGCCATTCGTAATTTTGCCGATACCATAGGTATTGCCAAAAGGGATAATTTGGTAGATGTGTCCCTTTTGGAATTCCAGGTGAGGGAGCATTTGAACAAGGTGGCCCCTCGGGTCATGGGAGTCCTAAACCCTTTGAAATTGGTAATTGTAAATTATCCAGAGGGGGAAACTGAACACATGAACGCTGAAAATAATCCTGGGGATGAGGGGGCTGGACACCGGCAAGTACCCTTTTCCAAAGAGCTCTATATTGAGCAAGAGGATTTTAGGGAGGAGGCGAACCGAAAGTTCTTTAGGTTGAAACTCGGCGGGGAGGTGCGTCTGAAGAATGCATATATTATAAAGGCCGAAAGCTGCACCAAGGATTCCGAAGGAAATATAATAGAGGTGCAATGTACGTATGACCCCAAAAGCAAGAGTGGCTCCGGAACAGAGGAGAGCATGCGAAAGGTGAAGGGAACCTTGCACTGGGTGTCCATTTCCCATGCCTTACCAGCGGAGATTCGAATTTATGACCGACTTTTCAGCGATGAGAGTCCTGATTCGCATAAAGGAAAGGATTTTATGGATTTTATAAATCCTGATTCGCTGCATGTGGTAAAGGGTTATTTGGAGCCAAGCTTACGGGATGCACAAATAGGAGATCGGTACCAATTTCAACGATTGGGTTACTTCTGCGTAGATCCAGATACCACGAAAGAAAAGTTGGTGTTTAACAAGACAGTGGGTTTGCGGGATACCTGGGCCAAAGTGCAACAAAAGGGGTAAGCATCTTTTTCGTGTCAAACCAGGATGCCTTTTTTTGTGGGTTTTGACAAAACACATTGATATTATCAAAATCTATCATGACGTATACAACCATTGGTGTGCACTATTAAAAAACGGTTTTTTGTAGCGTATTTGACGCACGTTCTTTTTTGAGGAATGTCACTGGTAAGTAGCCTAAAAGAAGTTGTTGGAAACGGGCTCTAATTGGTTTTTGACTGTTTTTTGGAGCGTTATGCCATGGGAAGGGGATGTTGGTGGGTAATGATGGTAAATAGAACGTCTTTTTTACTTAAAAGGACCAATACGGGATATGTCTCTCCCATAAAAAAATTGGGCAAAACCTGAATTCTGCCCAATCCTAAAAATGAAGTTGTCTTGAGTTGTGAAAATGCAATAGGGACTATTCCTCTTTTTTCTTATTTTGCTTTTTCATGGCTTCCCCGATTTGATTGCTTGCTGTAAAACTGGCGACCATGTTGTTGAGCATATCACTTCCCGCCTGTGGAGAGTTCGGCAAGAGAATAAGGTTGGTATTGGTCTCTTCACCTATGGCCTGTAAGGTGTCGTAATGCTGGGTGACCACAATTAGGGCGGAAGCCTCTTGTGAATTGATGCCCACTTTGTTGAGGACCTCAACTGATTCTTCAAGTCCCCTTGCAATCTCGCGACGTTGATCGGCGATACCTTGGCCTTGCAATCGTTTGCTTTCTGCTTCTGCCTTGGCTTTTTCCACGATGAGGATACGAGCGGCATCCCCTTCAAATTGTGCGGCTATTTTTTCGCGCTCCGATGCGTTGATACGGTTCATGGCCGCTTTTACCTGCGAATCGGGATCAATATCGGTAACAAGGGTCTTTATGATGTCATATCCGTACTCGGACATATATTCTTGTAGTTCACGTTTGACCGCAATGGCGATATCATCTTTTTTCACGAATACATCGTCCAATTTCATTTTGGGCACTTCGGCACGTACCACGTCAAACACAAAGGAAGTAATCTGGTCGTGGGGATACTCCAATTTATAAAAGGCATCGTATACCTTTTCCCTTATGACGAC
>JBFOLQ010000635.1:0-7824 GCA_040830145.1 Flavobacteriaceae bacterium
AGTGGTTCGGTTGGGGGAAGCCAAGGAACGCCCTGTGGATGTACGTATTATATGTGCCACGAACAGAAATTTACATGCAGAGGTCAAAAAGAATGGTTTTCGGCAAGATTTACTATATCGTATCAATACCATGGAAATCTTGATTCCACCCCTCAGGGATAGGAAAGAGGATATTCCCTTGTTGGCCGAGCATTTTTTGGAAAGAAACAAAAAGAAATACCGCAAGGGAAGGTTGCGGTTCTCGGTGGCGGCCATGCAAGCATTGAATGCGTATGCTTGGCCCGGTAATATCCGGGAATTGGAACATATGGTGGAAAGGGCGGTGATTCTTTGTGAAGGAAATGAAATCACGAAAAATGATATGCGATTTACCCAAGGGCAAGGAATGAACGAGTCTATCGAGACACTTAACTTAGAGGAAATGGAAAGGAAATTGATTGTTAGGGCCTTGGAAAAACATCGGGGCAATATCACCAACGCCTCCAAAGATTTGGGGATTACAAGTGCTGCCCTGTACCGCAGAATGGAAAAATTCAATCTATGACCACAATCCATGGAACCATTATTTTGGGGGGAAGCCCCAGTACGGGGTAAAATGGGGTGTAAACGGAGACAAGATGTATGAACCGAGAGGATGGAAAGGAGAACATAGAAGATGGACACGTATTACGCCTGCCTTGCCTGGCACAAGTAGCGGCAGGTCATATGTCATGTGTTCCATGACTTTTTCGTATCGAATCTAACTATCTTAAAAATAATTACTTAACCTAAGATTATTTGTGTGAAATTTAATGCATTCATAGAATATTCGTCAGCTGGTGAAAGTAGGCTCGAGCACGCTCAATTGTATAATTAGTAAAATATAAACATTTGAAGTTCAAGATTGCCACAACGCTCTTTTTCTTTTTCGTCCTTGCTGTGGCGGGGGTAGCCATGGGGGGTTATTTTGTAATGAAAGGCTATCCGTTTACGGCAACGTTCTTTTTTGTGACGGCCCTCATCTTGATGTATGCTACGCATGATTTCATAAAGGGGATTTTTTTGAGGACCTCCCAGACCTTAATGGCCATGGCACATGGGGACCTCTCCGTTATGGTTCCCAAGAAAAAACTACCACGAAGTATTGCAGAACCTTTGGAGAATATATTGGTAAATTCCAAGGAGACCAGAATCCGTACGGAATCGATCAGGATTATTTATGAATCCATTATTGATACCATGGACACTGGGATTTTGATTTTAAGAGCGGGGGATTCCCATATATTTTATTCAAACAAAGCTTTTTTCCAAATCCTGGAACTTCCCAAATTTTCAAATTGGGAAATGGCCAAGCGACATTTGGGAACCTTCGACACCTATTTGAAAGAACAAAATTGGAATACGGTTCGGGATGTGATAAACCTAAAGGTCAATGGAAAAGAGCAAGCGTTCTCCCTGCGTACATTTACATCCCAAATTTACGGGGCCAATTATTTAATGGTCAATTTAGACCCCATTCAAAACATTATAGATAGAAAGGAAAAAGAGGCATGGTTTAACCTAATGCGGGTGATGAGCCATGAGATTATCAATACCATTGCGCCCATAAGTTCACTGACCTCTAACTTAGAATATCTCGTGTCCCATAACAAAGAAGGGTTGGGGGCAAATTATGAAGACATCCATACAAGCATCGCCACTATTCATAAAAGGGCTGGCTATCTTCTTGATTTTGTGGATACCTACCGACTGTTGACCGAGCTACCCACCCCCAAGCCGGAAAAGGCCCTTATCCGAGACCTTTTCCATGACAATACCACAATTTTATCGAGCTTGTTCAACGAAAAGAATATTCTCGTGGACAGTAAGGTGGAACCTGAAAATTTAACATTTTATCTGGATAAAAAGCAAATGGGGCAGGTAATCATAAACCTACTGACCAATAGTGTTTATGCCTTGGAAAATTGCCCCGATCCACAAATAAACTTACGTGCTTACAGGATGAAAAATCAGTTGGTCATTCAAGTTACGGATAATGGACATGGCATCAAGGATTCCATAAAGAAGGAGGTTTTTGTGCCTTTCTTTACCACTAGAAAAAATGGTTCTGGTATAGGATTGAGCTTGAGCAAGAATATAATTCAGGCCCATAATGGTTTTATAAGCTTCAACTCCCAAAACGGATTCACGACCTTTAGAATCCAGTTTCCCTACAAAAACATATGAACGGATATGGGTGGGAATAAAAGGCAATGGATAGGAGTATTATCTACGTTATGCCTTGCCTGCCTTTTTCCGTACAGGGGGCATGGTGCCAAAGACCCTATCCCAAAAACGAGTGCTTACCCCAAACGCTTTATCTGGATATTGAAAATGGTGTAGGCTGTGGTGATGCCATAGATAACGAAATCTTTTGGGGGGTTTCATAACATGGGTAGCCCTATGTACAAACGAGTATGCCAAGTAACCACTAAAAAAACCAGGGTAGAACCCAAAACAGAGGTCCGGTAGGCCCGCTATCCAAAAAAAGACATAAAAAATCCCAAATAAGACGGTGCCAATAATGATGCCTGGGACCGGAGGCATTAGAAGACGTTCCTTATCTGTTGGATATAGATGGTGGGACCCATGCATGATAAAATGAAAGCGTTGCGACCATTTGGCCTCGGTGACCCAATGAAAGACATAACGGTGCAGCATGTATTCCGCAAACGTCCAAAAGAAAAAACCTGTAACGAACAATAGGGCTATGGATAGGACAGACAATCCAATTCCCGTATTGGCCCAATATAAGAGTGTCAATATCACAAGGCCATAGACAATAACGTTCTGAAGTGGCGTTGTCTTGGTCAAACGCTCTAAAAAAGGATTCTTGAAAATCGTCGCCTGGCCCTCCCTAAATTCGGTTGTAACCTTTGTTCCCATAGCAAATGGTTTTGTTCACAAATGTAAAATAATATCCCTTTTTTTATGAATTGTTTCACGTAAACTTAACGCTATTGGGTTTACAATTTTTGATGGGGCTTATTTTTTGGGGGTTTGGGGCTATTTTGTTGGTTCTAAGGGAAGGACATTCTTGAAAAAATCGAAAAAAGGGTTATCCTTTTGATGAATTGTGCGTATCCCTGAGCTCGTTCCATTTGCCATGGACCAAATCATTTTCCCATCCCCTATAGAGCAAAAAGGTGATAAACTTTCTTTTTTTCTTGGCCCAAACTGGTTCCCGAAGGGAGTCCCATCGTTTTTGGGCCTGTTCCCCAAAAGTTTCCAAATAGTCCTTTTCGGGGATTTCCCTTAAGGCTGCTTTAATATGGTAGGTTGCGATGTCCCTTTGCCTCAGTTCATTGACCAAGCGCTTTTTGCCCCATTTCTTGATTCTGAATTTTCCCAGCACGTAGCTTTTGGCAAAACGTGCTTCGTCGAGATACCCCTCCCGCGTCAAGTGGACCATGATATGGTCAATGGCTTCCTGGGTCAGTTGTGTGCTTCCCAATTTTCCAAGTACTTCCTTGGGACATCGCTCTTGGTAGGCACAGTAGTGCTCCATCTTTTTGAGGGCTTTGGAGAATGCCTCTGAAACATCTTCTTGATGCATCGGTACGAGATCAGTTTTCCTCAAGTTCTATTTCAATTTCGGTTCCCGATCCCAGTAACACAGTTTGACCATGTTCCAGTTGTTTTTGCACATTTCCCCTCACAACCGATAACTTGGTCGATTCCGTTATGGGCAAAATGAGTTGTAGGGTCCAATCGGCCTGGGTTTGGGTGATATGGTAGGATGTTTTACCTGCGTCCGATTTTTTATGGATGGAAATGGAATTGTCCCCAACCACTACATTTTCTAAAGAGACATTGTCCCAGGTGCTGGGCATTTGGGGAGCTATGGTTATGGTGTTTTGGGAGGCCATGGGCCCAATGCCAAAAAATTGTTGCACAATGGGGATGGCAAATGCGTAAATGTTCCATGCTTGGACCAGCATACCATAATCTGGCGATACTTCATACATGCTACCGGGATGGGCGTAACTAAAGCTCCGGGCCATGCGGTTGAGATAGTCCAAAGCCTGGTCGGGGCGGCCATAATTGTTTTCAGCCACAGCTTGTACACCCGTTGGGAGGGTCATTACCGCACCGGTATAGGAGAATACCTTACTGCCCGAAAAGCTACCGTCATCCTGCCCTGCGCTTTTATCACGGTCTATGCCTGTGACAAACACACCAAACGGATTCGTGAATTTTTTGGCCGTTTCAAGGGCCTCAAGGGCTTTGTCCTGATCTGCAATCCCCATTTCCATAGGGGTGTTCACCACCCAGTTATGATGTAATACAAAGGGCTTAAGGCCATCTGAGGGGTTGGTTTCTATTGTTTTCTGGGTCTGTTTTAGCTCAGCTACGGCCCAGGGTTTTTTGAGGGTGTCGGCCCTTACTATGGCATCCTCAATAAGATGAAGGGCCTGCGAATCGGTTCCTAGAAAATCAGCGAACGATCTAAATTGGGGTGACCAAAAGCGAGTATTGATCTTTTCCGAGAGGATTGCCGCCTTCGTCCCGTATTCGTTGCCCAGTGCAGATTCTCCCAATTCATGGGCAATTTTGGCAGCATCGGCAAAGGCCCGTTGGGTATAAGAGGCCACATCGATCATCTCACTGTTGAGCCCGTGTATTTCCATCATACCAAATCCGTCTGGAAACAGATTGCCATTTGCGTCATTTTCCTCCATCAGCCACTTCAGGCCTTTTTTGATGGTGGGGAAGTATTTTTTGAGAAATTTTTTGTCCCCGTTCCATGTGTAGATTTCCCAGATGAGGGATGCAAACTGGGGTGTTTCATTGATATTTCCAGGATTGAACACTTTTCCATTGGTGCTCATTTCGTGAATGATGCGGCCATTGCCGTTCACGGCCATGGAAACACTGTCCAGTAATTTGATGGTATGGTAAACGGGGTCCGTTTGCCCCACGGCCATATATCCCCTGAGGGCATATTCACTATCCACCCCAAACCACCATGGGTAATCGGGAATGCCCGCTCCAATGCCCGACCCTATTTCGGGGACAGTACGTACCAACCAATCACAATTGTACTTAAGCCATTCAAAAGTCTGTTGTAGTTGTTTGTCGGGAATGGTCAATTTTGTCTTTTCCGCCAGGTGGGCATAGCGTTCTTTTTTTTCGTTTAGGTAGGTCTTCCAGTTTTTTTGGATACTGAAGTATTCTCTTTTCGCTGTCGCTTCCGATGTGTGGGATCCCGCAATGACAAAGCCGATGGTCATAGAGCCTTTGGCCGGTACCCTTATATCATAGATGAGGGAGCCAGACGTGCCTTTTCCCTCTTTGATAAGGGTTTCGGCCCTATGCCCGGAGGGGGATGTGGAACTTCCATATAAAACAAACCAATTGTTCAGCGAATCCTTAACTGAGAAAACACCATTGGTAAAATGGGCCTTGTCCTGACCATTGAACATACCTGTTTCCTCCCCAAGCCATGTGGGCCTGAGGTCAGAATGTCCGGTAAAGGTAAAATGGATGTCTTGCGCCTGGTCAAGAGTGTTCCCAATTTCAAATTGAACATAGAGACCCTCCTTGCCATCTGGAACAAACTGCCATCTTTCTACCTCCAAGCCGGCTTCCCGTAGATTAAACTGATGGGAATTCGCCATGGGATAATTTACAAAGGTGGCGGCTTGATTGAGGGAGTGGGTGTATCCATTGACCGAAATGGAAGCGTCAAACCCATCCATCAACTTAATGGGATGGTTCCAAATACCTCCCATTTCCCCTTTGATATGCCATCCCAAATCGGGAAAACTACCGTCTTGGTGGCCTACCATATAAACCCGGTCCCCTGCAGTTACATAAGGACTTTGGAGATATTCTGCCTTGCCTGCGATGGATTTTTTGGACTCAAGGAAGGCATTGAAGGAAGTATGTCGCTCAGGGACATCAGTACATCCCAAAACAAAAACCCACAAACATATTAGGATAGGTATTTGTATTCTCATTTTGGTCACATTTTGAATGAGGTAAGATCTATTAGGCCCAGTTTATGACCTAAAAACGTAATTACTATGGTTAGGACGATTATTGCCATAAAGAAAATACCCAAAATAGCAACGAACAGAAGAAATTTGACTATTGATGTACCCAGGCCTAGACGATACAGCCTTCCATAAATATAAAGGTAAAGGAAAACTACGATAATTAAGGAGAATGAGAATATCGAGGGGCTGGACATTAAGATACCCACTAAAAAAGCAATGCCAGTAATCAAAAACCCCAATCCTTGGCAATAGGTGATGATTACAAGATGTTCACCGTATTTATAGGGTTTACCATAGACCAAAAAAGCAATTAGCGCATATAACGGCAGCATGAGGAAATTATAGACATTGTAATATGTCAACATGTGTTTTTGGAATTTTTGGTTCATTTCCAAATTAAATTTTTGGTAGTTTTCAGATGCATAGACTCCACCTACATTTTCCGACATGAACTTTCCTGACTCTAAGATGGCCTCCTTGGCCATCTCAAGATAGGTGTCCTCAAAACTGTTCAGAACTAGGATGGAGAGGGTCATTCCGATGGCAAAGAACGAAATGGGGCTCATGTATTTTTTTCGGGTGCCGTTTAGGTACTCTCCCAATATGGTGGCGGGTTTGGATATAAGAAAATATATGGTCTTAAAAAATTTATTGTCCCACCCCAAGACATTGTTCGTGAATTCACCCCACAGCCCTTTTACGGTGATGCGTTCCCTAATTACCTTAGCACCACAAGCGCTACAGTATTGGGCTTCCGGTGCTATTTCAGCAAAACAGTTTTTGCAATCCATTTACCTTTGCTTATTCATCTTTTGGAATTTCCTGAAAACGGACCTTTGGCCCAAAATTTGACGGAGGTCAATATACAAAAAAAGCGGCCCCAACGATATCGTTGGGGCCGCTTGTATGTAATACCTAATAAATGGTTTTGCCTTCTTTGTTCTTGAATCGATATTCAAGATATCTGTAGGCATCCCGTGGTTGTACTTTGATTCTCTTTTTGTACTTGATGAACCACTTGTCCCGTATTGATGGGAAACCCTTGGTCAAGTAAGCGGCGATAAAAGGGTGTGCATTTAAGATAATGCCATTATTGGCAGCAGGTCCCTTTATAAGCTTGTCAAGGTCGTGGTTGAGTTTGTCCACCAGTACAATGGGGGCCTCAACCTCTTTACCGTTGACCGTGGGAATTTCCTCCGTGGTCTTGATATTTACTTCTGGGCGGACCCTTTGACGTGTAATCTGTATGAGTCCAAACTTACTAGGAGGTAGGATTTTGTGCTTGGCACGATCATCCTTCATTTCGTCCCTTAGGTGCTCAAAAAGCTTTCGTCTATGAGGTCCTTTGACCATGTCGATGAAATCTATGACGATGATTCCACCCATATCCCGTAGGCGTAATTGACGGGCTACCTCGCTGGCTGCGAGTAGGTTCACTTCCAAGGCTGTGTCCTCTTGTGTTTTTGCCTTGTTGGACCTATTGCCACTATTTACATCGATTACATGGAGTGCTTCAGTGTGTTCTATGACCAAATAGGCCCCTTTGCTCATGCTGGCCGTTCGACCAAAAGAAGTCTTGATCTGTCGATCAATCCCAAATTTTTCAAAGATGGGAACCCGGGATCGGTACATTTTTACAATGCTCACCTTTTCAGGGGCGATTTCATGAAGATAATCCCTTATTTGATCGTAAAGGGTTTCATCGTCCACATGAATGCCTGTAAAACTGTCATTGAATACATCCCTCAGGATGCTCGATGCCCGATTCATCTCATGGAGCACCTTGGCAGGAGGATGGGCCTTG
>JBFOLQ010000636.1:0-3168 GCA_040830145.1 Flavobacteriaceae bacterium
AAGCTTGTCAGAATTTGAGAAAATCTGGGGTGGGTTTTCCAAGGTGGCAATTTGGTATAGCAAACAACCTATGAAGGCATCGCCGGCTCCTGTAGTGTCCACGGGAATCACAGCGATGCTCTCTATGGTCTTTTGGATGTCCGGGGTACTGAGAAAAGTACCATCCTTTCCTAAGGTCACCGTTATGATTTGCGCTCCAACCTCATGCAAAAAAGCACAGCAATCGGCCACGTGCTCCCTTCCTGACAATAGTTGGGCTTCCTCAAGACTGAATTTGCACAGTTGTGATTTTTCCACGTATGGCATGCATTTTTTTATGAAGGTATCTTCCTTGCCCTTCCATAGGTCAGACCTAAAATTGGGATCAAAACTCAAAAAAACATTTTGGGTGAGGGCATCAAAGAAATAACGCCCGTATGCATTTTCCAGCTCTCCACCCAATAGGGCGGTGGCAGCTCCCAAATGCACCATATTACCCTTGAAATGGGTTTTCAAGGTTTTGTCATACTTTAATTCTCTATCGGCCCCACGACTAAACACAAAATCACGTTCCCCATCCTTGGCAAGGGAGACAAAGGCCAATGTAGTGAACGTATCCTGCTGTTGGGCATGGGAAGTTTCCACGCCATTTTTGTTGAGCACACCCAATAGAAACTTTCCAAAAGGATCATTCCCCACGGCTCCAACAAACTTGCTGTTCCCGCCCAATTTGGCAATGGTACAAGCAACATTGGCTGGGGCTCCACCAGGTTTTTTGGTAAAATCGCTTGCTTTGGATAGGTCGCTTCCCTGCTTTTCCGCAACAAAATCAATCAGCAGTTCCCCAATGCAAAATATAGTGCTCATAAACAAAGAAATGGTATTCTAATCCAGTTTTTTATGGCGTAGAACCGTAAAATATGTTGTAGAGGCATCAGGACACAGAGACTCTTTTGCCTTGACTTCATAAACAGTGTTTGCTTCCATATTTTCCATGGGCAATAAGAAGGAGACCCTTATTTGCTGGTTTTTTGAAGGGGCATTCACTATACCGGAAGATGTCTCGATTACCTCCATTATCTCAATAGCGCACACATTGTTTTTGTCCAACCCGCAGATGGATTGTTTGGATTCAAAGGTTTCCAAAATCTTAACATTGAGCAACACTGTTCCTGGGGATAAGGATTCCTGACCATGAGTGGAGGGAGGTTCTTGATGGATGGTCGCTTGTTCTTGCTCCATGGTGGTTTGCGTTGGTGCCTTGGAATCACATGACAGAAAATAGGTCAAAAACAACAAGGAAAGAATAATTTTCACGATGATGAATTTAGGAACGTATAAAAGTAGCACAAAAATAGATTCAACCCATGGGAGGGGTTGGGGGAAATAAAAAGGGCGCGAATTTTTCGCGCCCTTTTTTCACGGAAAGGAAAATTATTCCTTTTTGATGATCTTAAACCTTTTATCGGTTTTCGCTCCAGTAATTTTAACAAAATAAATTCCGGCGGGGCTTTCAGAAGCATCCCATGAGAAGCTTTTGCCACTGTCCAACTGTTGTTTTTCATATACCAATTGACCAAGAACATTAAATATTCTTGTCGTCACCGTCTTATCAGGACTGTTTCGCATGGCAAAGTGGAACTGATCTGTAGAGGGATTGGGCCATACTGCAGTGACTACATTGGATTCTATTACGGCCAAATTTTCATTCTCCTCAGGTTCCAGGTCACCATCGGGGGTTTGGGCAATTGTATTGGCAATATTGGCCTCTTCGTCCGTGAATTCCTCAATGGTGCCAAAGAGCTGAAAGGTCATATCATCCGGGACAGTCCCAAATGCCGTTGATCTTGGGGTCCATGATGTGGCTCCCAATCCAAAGAGATCAAGATTGTCCTTAAATGCCGATTCATTGCCGATGACTTCAGATTGTGTAAACCAAAACCACTGGTTGCCACCGGCGAATGCCAAATTGGTGTAAATTGATATCCAATAAGATCCACTTTCCAAGGTAACCACCTCCGGCAACTCCAAACTGAGGTTTGGGTTACTGGGGTCTGAGGAGGGAACGATGGAACCACTGTTGTATATTTCATCTCCGGGCACTCCATTATTATCCGTGAAAAGAGCCACAGTGGCATCCACCAATTGTGGGGCACCATTGACCCCTCCAAAGGCAATAAGTTCCCTAATGTTCCACCTTGAACCTTCTGGAACGGTAAAATCATCAGCCGATTGGGCGATTCCACCAAAATCCAAAAAGTTTTGGGATGGAGTGGAACTGGAGAGTGGCCCCACTTGTTGATAAATGGCGGGCTCAAACACATTGATGGTAAACCCTTCGGAAACCTTTTCCCTTTTTGAAGTGGCAATAAGCCCAATGGCGGCACTGCCCTTCATATCCGGGGTGATCGAAATAACAACCTTGTCCCCCTGTAAACTGGCGGAAACTAGTCCTGGATTAGAATTGGTAAGCTCTATGGTTATGTCCCTGTTCTTTGAGCTCACAAACAAATCCGTGATATCAACTTCAAATGGGTCACTGTTCATGGCCACGGTAATATCTGGCAATAAGTAAGCAACACTCAAGGTGGGCTCTGGTCTTGGTCTAACATAGAAATTGGCACTATATACCCCATTTCCATGTACCGCCGCAGCGACAAAACCATCCTTTCTTGTTTTTACCTGGGTCACTACTCCATTTCCAATACGTAGGGGCTCCCGAAACCAATATGTGTTTTTGCCCCTAAGTAGGGGAGCGTAATACAACCCCGTACTGGTTCCAACAAAATACCCATCATTTTTACCGTTCATGGCAAACCATCGAACGGAGGGGCCATTACCTGAACCGTCCCTGTTTTCTTCAAGATTGCCACTTATGTCCCGCCATGTTTCACCGGCGTTACGGGACATGAATACACTAGGGATGCCATAGTTGGAGAATACGGCAAACACCCGATTGGAATTTTTTTGATCAACATATATGTTGCTTACATAGCCCTGGGGCAATCCTTTTCCCGTTGAAACATCAACAGCAGGTTGGTCATCCAAGTTGGCATTTTCAACCCTATAGATACCTCCACTATTTGTCCCGTAGTACAATTTGTTGGCAACGGGGTATTTGGAAATATCCAATGCCGTTATGGAGGAACCGTCCAGTGTGGCAGTTTGGGCTTGCTCAACCCAATTAAC
>JBFOLQ010000637.1:0-10790 GCA_040830145.1 Flavobacteriaceae bacterium
CCGTCACCATCGCTATCCAGGTCAAACTTATCGGCAATGCCATCATTGTCAGTATCCGGCATTGGGCAATTGTTATAGGATATCTCACCTTGTTGGTCAAACCTAAAGTTCAATCCAATCTCAGGCAGATTCTGGGCATCACAATTAAAATTGGTCCTTGTAAATGTCAGGGTCAGGTCTAAATTGACATTGGTGGAACCAGGGGTAAAGGTGAAGGTGCGCTCCCCTCCTGTAAAATCATTGGTCATGGAATGTACGGTAACCCCATTAATGCGAAAGGAGGCCGAGCTATTACCATTGGGTAGCCAATGGTTGTTCACAGACCGTAAGGTATATCGTACCGTTAGTGGAATTCCAGCCCTGACGGTAGCATTCCAGCTTGCACTATAGGTACCGCTAATATCACATTCAGAGTATATTCCCAATGGATGGTGATTGGTTCCTCCAATACCACTGGTACAGGTCTGTGTTTGCTGAAAAGGCCAAAATCCAGTGGTTCGCGTCCAGGTTTCCGTTCCTGTACGTACATTGTTGTTAGTTCTTCTGGAAGTGGGGCTAAAGGTCGTGTTGCAAGGTGCATATTCGGCACTATCAGGAATCCCGTCATTGTCATCATCGTCATCATCGACATTACATACCCCATCCCCATCAAAGTCATCATTGTCCCCAATGCCCCCAACAGTACCTGCACAGGCCTGTAAATTGAACGCGTAATCCCTTATTTCCATGGGCTGTATGGAGCTGCCGGCCTCAAGGGTCCAATCCCCGTTCAATCCAGTAATGTTTGTGGAAGCACCAATGGAAATACCCAAATGTGCTCCTAAAAAATTCAATTGTTCTTGGCCCTTTCCCTGGGCAAAGTGGCAGCCATAGATGTTCAGGTGCCTTGTATTTCTTGGCAACATGGCGGCAATGGTACGTGCCAGTTCCTCACCGGAATACCATTTCCCCTGTATCAAGAGTTCACCGGGCCTACCATGGGAGAACAGGTGAAAAACACCCTTGTCCATGCCTTCTAGGGCCTGTTGGTGAATCATCTCCTTCCCTGGAAGGGCATCATCGATATAAAAGTTGTCGGAAACAGGATTTGTGGCCCAAGAGAAATTGAACTTCAGCAAGCCTATAACCAAAAAAGTCAACGCACTTTTCCAATCCATCTACATGGTTTTTTGGTTGTCACTTAGTCGGTATCTGAGAGATACGTACTACAAAATTATGGATCACAACACGGAATCATTCTTTTTTGTTGTCAAACGGCCATTTTATGTTGGGAACCTTTAATAATGCTCAAATCATACCGTTAATCGACCCTTTTTTCGACGAAAAAACCATGATTTCCCTACCAATATGAAGGATTTCATCATGGTAAAAAGGCCAGTGCCCCGGTCAAAAACGAAAAAGAAACGTAAGAATCCCTGGTATGGATGCGGCCTTGGACGCTACTCTTTGGAAGAAAGGAAGAAGGAACCTACTACTTTCGCCATTTTTTGGTCAGTTCAAAGACATGTTCCAATATATGGGCATCTGCTTCCGTAAAGGGAACATTACGACGCGCCATCATCACCTCGGCAGTTTCAAAAGCCTTTCTTGGGAGGTAGGTAGAGAATCCTGAGGCTCCGCCCCAACTAAAACTGGGCACAAAATTCCGGGGAAATCCAGGCACATAAATATTGGTGTTGACACCTATTACCGTCCCCGTATTGAACATGGTATTGATGGCACTCTTGCTATGGTCTCCCATCATCAGCCCACAAAACTGTAATCCAGTCTGTTCAAAACGTTCTGTGGCATAGTTCCATAAGCGCACCTTGGCGTAGTTGTTCTTAAGATTGCTATTATTGCTATCGGCCCCAATATTACACCATTCGCCCAATACCGCATTGCCGAGGTATCCTTCATGTCCCTTACTGGAGTACCCAAATATCACAGAATTGCTCAACTCCCCAGCCACTTTGCCATAGGGTCCTACCGTGGAGGCCCCATAAATCTTTGCCCCCATTTTCACCACGGCATTGTTGCATAGGGCAAATGCCCCGCGAATAAGGCTCCCTTCCCACACTTGTGCGTCCTTACCAATGTAAATGGGGCCATCCGTGGCATTCAAGATGCTGTATTCCACTTGGGCTCCCTCCTCCAAAAAAATACGCTCTGGGTGGATCAACCGATTGGTCGTCGAAATTTTGGCAGAAGTACGGTTCTGGGTCAACAATTCAAAATCAGCCTCTAGGGCTTCTTGGTTTCTTGAAAAAATGTCCCAAGTGCGCTCCACCATCAGCACCGTTCCTTCATAGTCCTTAGTCGTACAAGTATCCAAGGACAGCTTTTGCATGGGGTCGGTTGTCCTATAGGCAATGGGTTCACCATTGTATAGAAGGACTTCATCCCTTCCCAATGCCAGTACCTCCCGTACCAATCCAGGATTCGGCAAATAAGCACCATTGATCACGATGTTGTCCTCCTCCACAACCAATGGAAATTTTTCGTTCAAATAGGTTTCGGTAAGGCTTGAGGTGGTACTCCCAATATATCGTTCCCATTTTTCCCGAATGGTCAGAATTCCCATACGAATATCGGCCACTGGCCGCGTAAAGGTGAAGGGCAAAAGATGGTCACGTACGTTCCCATCTGATAAGATATAGTTCATGGTGGTAGTTTGAACAAAAATAAAACAATAAACGCCCCCAGGGAACTGGAGGCGTTTATCGTATATATTTTATCGTTGTCCTATTCTTCCTTTGCTGAATTTGCTTCAGGAGCAGCTGGAGCCGCTTGTTTTTTGAACTTTCCGTACTTATTCTTGAACTTGTCAATCCGCCCGGCAGTATCAAGGAACTTGGCCTTACCGGTATAATATGGATGTGAGGTCCTGGAGATTTCCAACTTTACCAAGGGATATTCAACCCCTTCCACGGTTATTGTCTCCTTGGTATTGGCAGTGGACTTGGTAATGAACACATCATTATTGCTCATGTCCTTAAAAGCTACCAATCTATAATTTTCTGGGTGAATATCTTTTTTCATCGCTTCAATACGTTTGACTTCCCTAAAAAGAGGTGCAAATTTAGGCAAAAAACCTAAATACGCAATGATGGGCTTCCAAAAAAATAGTTTACCTTTAAGCGTAACAAAACATAGGGTACGACAACCAACTAACAACTAAAACCTAAATAATATGGAAGGAACAACACCAAAAATTGGTAAATTCTCACTGAACTATGGACTGTTACTGGGGGTAATATCGGTGATATTCAGTTTAATGCTATTCTTTCAGGAGATGCATTATGAGAGAAATTTTGCCATCCAGGCCATAGGCATTGTCATTCTTTTTGCGGTAGCGGCCTATGCCATCAGCCAATTCAAAAAAGCCAATAACGGCCATTTAAGTTTGGGGCAGGCCCTTAAGATAGGAACGGGCGTAGCCGTTGTGGGTGGTGTCATTTCACTTATCTACTTTTTCTTGCTTTCCAATGTCATTGAGCCCGATTATATGGATAAGGTAAATGAACTATCAAAGGTAAAGGCCTTTGAGGACAACCCCAACCTAACACAGGAACAATGGGACCAGGGCATGGAAATGCAGGAGAAATTTATGTGGATTTCATATCCTGTCATTTTAATCATCAACGCCATTCTTGGACTCATCTCCGGATTGATCATTGGGTTGATCATGAAAAAGAACCCTGATTCCCACTAAGCAAAAAATACTACTTTTGGGGGAATTTTGCTCCTTAACGCAATGCAGTTATCTATTGTAATTCCCCTATTGAACGAAGAAGAATCCCTTTTGGAACTTCATGATTGGATAACCAACGTGATGCACCAAGAGGGATTTACCTATGAAATTCTCTTTATTGATGATGGGAGCACTGACCATTCCTGGAAAACCATAAAGGAATTAGGCTCCAAAGACCCCCACGTCAAGGGATTCCGTTTTGGAAAGAACTTTGGAAAGTCCCAGGCCCTACATGCGGGTTTTAGGGCAGCCCAAGGGACTGTCGTCATTACCATGGACGCCGATCTTCAGGATGATCCCGGGGAAATTCCGGAACTGTACAGAATGATTGCCAAGGAAGGGTACGATATGGTCTCGGGCTGGAAAAAGAAACGGTATGACTCCGTTCTGGCCAAGAACCTACCTTCCAAACTCTTTAATTGGGCCGCCCGCAGGACGTCTGGCATTCCAATACATGATTTTAATTGTGGCCTAAAGGCCTTTAAGGGCCAAGTAGTAAAAAATATAGAGGTTCGTGGGGAAATGCACCGATACGTACCCCTGCTGGCCAAAAATGCAGGATTCGCCAACATCACTGAAAAAGTGGTACAGCACCAAGCCCGTAAATACGGGAAGACCAAATTTGGTATGGAGCGCTTTATCAATGGTTTTTTGGATTTGATTACCATCTGGTTCGTCTCCAAATTTGGTCGAAGGCCCATGCACCTTTTTGGGGCATTGGGAGTGCTTATGTTCATCATTGGTTTTGGTTTTGCCCTGTACTTGGGGATAGACAAGGTCTTCATCAACCCTACGGGGAGATTGATCACAGATCGCCCCCAATTTTTTATAGCACTGACAGCCATGATTATTGGGTCCCAACTTTTCTTGGCGGGTTTTTTGGGGGAAATCGTCATTCGCTCACGTAAGTACCGCCCCCAGTACAACGTGGTCGATTATGTGAACACGGCATAGAAAACGTGCTATTTTTCTTATTTTTGGACCTAGGAACCATAGGAATCCAACCTCCTTATAAATCCAACGAATGGAAGTAATCTTAGATACTGCAAAAAACTGGTTGTCAGCACCCTTTGACAGTGACACGCAACAAAAAGTACAGTCCCTTATAGAGAATGATCCTGAAGAGCTCAAGGACAGCTTTTACAAAAATATGGCCTTTGGCACCGGGGGCATGCGTGGACTGATGGGAGTAGGCACCAACCGCATCAACAAGTATACCTTGGGAAAAAGCACCCAAGGTCTGGCAAACTATCTGAAAAAGGCATACCCAGGGGAATCGTTAAAAGTGGTCATTGCCTACGATTGCCGTCACAATAGTGATACCCTTTCCCAAACGGTGGCAGAAGTGCTCGCGGCCAATGGCATCAAGGTGTATCGTTTTTCAGAACTGCGGACCACACCTGAACTTTCCTTTGCGGTGCGGCATCTGAAATGCCATGCAGGAATTGTACTAACGGCATCCCACAACCCACCGGAATACAACGGATACAAGGTATATTGGACGGATGGTGGACAGATTGTACCGCCACAAGACGGGGAAATCATTGCAGAAATCAATGCCTTGGATTTTTCCGATATCAATTTTGAAGCCGATGCGGCCCTCATAGCATCCATTGATACAGAGGTAGACCAAGCCTTTTTCAGGGCCTCGGTGGCAAATGGCAATTTCAATGCAGCTGGGAAGGATAATTTTAAGATTGTGTTTACCTCTATTCATGGAACCTCCATCACGGCTATTCCCGAAGTGTTGAAAATGGCCGGGTACAAGAACGTGACCGTCATTGAGGAGCAAGCCACCCCGGATGGAAATTTTCCCACCGTGGTATCCCCCAACCCCGAAGAGCCAGAGGCCTTGGCCATGGCCATGGCCAAGGCAAGGGAAATAGGGGCCGACATGGTCGTGGGTACCGATCCCGACAGTGACCGTTTGGGCATTGCAGTGCGCAACCTTGAGGGAGAAATGGAACTCTTAAATGGCAACCAAACCATGGTTCTGATGACCAAATTTTTATTGGACCAATATAAGCGCAATGGTTTCAAGGGCAATGAGTTCATTGCCACTACCATAGTTTCTACCCCAATGATGGAACAAATGGCCAAGGCTTATGGCGTGGAATTCAAAACGGCATTAACCGGTTTTAAGTGGATTGGAAAAATGATCAAGGATTTTCCCGATGCCACGTTCATTGGTGGCGGTGAGGAAAGCTTTGGTTATATGGTGGGCGACTTTGTACGTGACAAAGATGCCGTTACCTCCACGTTACTTGCCTGTGAAATCGCTTCCCAGGCCAAGGCCAATGGCAGTTCATTCTACCAGGAATTGATAGATTGTTATGTGCAGTTTGGCTTTTATATGGAAAAGTTGGTCTCCATCACCAAAAAAGGAATGAGCGGTGCCGAGGAAATCAAACAGATGTTGACCGATTTTAAGGAAAATCCGGTGAAATCGGTTCAAGGCTCCCAGGTGTTGTGGATTGAGGATTACAACACCTCCATCGCCAAGAACGTGCAAACAGGGGAAGAAAGGCGCATTGATCTGCCCAAATCCAATGTATTGATCTACGAGACCGTAGATGGTACCCGAATCGCTGCCAGACCCAGTGGTACGGAGCCTAAGGTTAAGTTTTACATCAGCGTTAACACAACATTGGCAGATGCATCGGACCATAAATCCGTACATTCGCAGTTGGATGCCAAGATACAGGGCATCCTCTCCGAATTGAACCTTGGTTGATGGAATACTTTAAAAAAATCCTTCGCTTTGCGGTACCCTACCGCAAATACGGGATTCTGAACATCCTTTTCAATATTCTTTATGCCCTGTTCAGTGCCTTGGCCTTTGCGGCATTGATTCCTATGTTGAATGCCCTGTTCGACCAAACCAAAATAGTGGACACCCCTCCTACCTACCAGGGATTGGGGCAATTAAAGGACTATGCATTGGACTACCTTTATTATTGGATGACCCAGTATGCCGGGGATGATAAGATGAAGGGACTGGTATTGGTCATTGCCCTGGTACTTTTCCTCTTTCTATTGAAAAACCTATTCAACTATCTGGCCATGTACTTTATCACCTTTTTGCGAAATGGGGTGTTAAAAGACATTCGCAACAACATGTATCAAAAGATTACGGACCTCCCCATATCGTATTATTCTGAAAAGCGAAAAGGTGACGTCATCGCCCGAATCACCTCTGACGTACTGGAGATACAACATTCCTTTCTCTCCATTTTAGAGCTTATTGTACGGGAACCCTTGACCATTCTGTTCACCATTTTGGTCATGTTGGGCATTAGTTGGAAACTGACCCTATTTGTTTTTGTCTTCATTCCGCTATCAGGGTGGATCATTTCCCTGATTGGAAAATCCCTCAAACGACAATCAGACGATGTGCAAAGGGAGCAAGGGGAATTTTTGTCCATTGTGGAAGAAACATTGGGTGGGCTGCGTGTCATCAAGGCATTCAACGCCGAATCCCGATTCTTTAAACTCTTTTCAGGTTCCACAGATCGTTTTTTCCATTTTTCGAACAAACTGCTCAATCGTCAAAATCTTGCCTCCCCCACTGGTGAATTTCTGGGCATCTTGGTCATTGGTGTGCTCCTTTGGTTTGGGGGAAGGATGGTTGTGGTGGAAAAAACCTTGGATGCCGCCTCCTTCATTGCATATATGGGGCTTGCCTATAATATCCTGACCCCGGCCAAGGCCATTAGCAAGGCCTCTTACAGCGTTCAAAAAGGAAATGCCGCCGCAGAAAGGGTATTACAGGTGCTTGAAACCGAAAATCCCATCAGCGACAAGCCCAATGCCGTTGCCAAATCCAGCTTTGAAAAAGCCATCTCCCTACACCATGTTTCCTTCGCCTATGGTGAAGAAAATGTATTGACCAACTTTACGCTCAACGTGCAAAAAGGACAGACCGTTGCCCTGGTGGGACAATCAGGAAGTGGTAAGAGCACCATCGCCAACTTGGTCACCCGATTTTATGACGTAGATGAATGGGTAATAGAGATTGATGGTGTCAACATTAAAGATATCAGCAAAGTATCGTTACGGAATTTAATGGGATTGGTAACCCAGGACTCCATACTTTTCAATGATACGGTGGCCCATAATATTACCCTGGGAAAGGAACAGGTCACAAGGGATGACATTATGGAGGCGGCCAAGATTGCCAATGCCCATGATTTTATCATGGAGCTTCCGGAAGGCTACGATACCAATATTGGGGATGGGGGCAACAAACTGAGTGGCGGGCAAAAGCAACGTTTGTCCATTGCAAGGGCTGTATTGAAAAATCCACCCATCATGATTTTGGACGAGGCCACTTCGGCCCTTGATACGGAAAGTGAACGCTTGGTCCAGGATGCCCTTGAAAAAATGATGCAAAACCGCACCTCCTTGGTCATCGCCCACCGCTTGTCGACCATACAAAATGCCGATACCATTGTAGTGCTCCAAAAGGGAAAAATAGTGGAACAGGGTTCCCATAATGAACTCATGGCCAAAAATGGGATGTATAAAAAATTGGTGGAGATGCAAACATTGGCGGCTCCGACAAATGCATAACCCACGCTTTTTTTAGGAAAGCGTTAAACCTTTTGGGCCCATCCGCATCTAAACAACAAACAAATCAGATTTGATTGCTGAAACCAACTTGTTGGAAGAACTAAGGGACCCTACGACCCGGGAAAAGGCCTTTGGGGTGTTGGTGAACACCTATAAGGAACGTTTGTATTGGCATGTACGTAGGATTGTCCTTAATCACGCTGATGCTGATGATGTGCTCCAAAATACGTTTATAAAGATATTTAGGAACATAGAGGGGTTTAAAGGTGAAAGCAAGCTCTATTCATGGATGTACCGTATTGCGACCAACGAATCTTTGACTTTTTTAAGACAGAAATCCCATAAATTAGGGCTTTCAAATGAGGAGTTGCAGCAAAAAATGGTCCATAATCTACAAGCTGACGTCTATTTTGAGGGAGATGCCATACAGCTAAAATTGCAACAGGCCATTGCCACCTTACCAGAAAGGCAAAAATTGGTCTTTAACATGAAATATTTTCAGGAAATGAAGTACGATGAGATTTCTGAAGTACTGGAAACCTCCGTGGGTGGACTCAAGGCATCCTACCATTTGGCGACCAAGAAAATAGAAGCCTATTTAAAGGAATATTAAACTTTTTGAAAAAACCAACGTCCAATTAGTTGAAATGCTACCTGATAAAGAACATAACTTCCGCACACCCAAAGGCTATTTTGAGGGTCTTGACGAGCGCTTAAAGGCACGTTTGGCCCAAGAAATGGACGCTTCGGAAGAGGCCATTCCCAAAACTGACGGTTTTGGCGTACCCCAAGGGTATTTTGGGACGTTGGAAGATACTATCATGGAAAAGCTGGATGGTGCCCAACCCAAGGTTGTACAGCTAACCATCCATAAACGGTATTATTATGTAGCGGCTTCCTTGGCCGCACTGTTCTCACTGTTCTTTATAATGAGACAGGATACGGTGGAACAAGTGGGCTTCGAGGATTTGGCCAGTGCCGATATTGAACATTATTTTGAGCAGAACGAATTGGGACTTAGCTCTTATGAAATGGCCGAGGGTATGGACCTAAACGAGCTGACCTTGGCGGACATTACGGAAAACGGACCGGGAAACACCAATGTTCTTGACTATTTGGATGAGCATGTGGACGAACTGGATGAACTAAATCTAAACTACGATGAATTGGATCAATAACCATATGGCGCCCTTGGCCCTACTCCTCTGTCTGGGGCTATCGGCCCAACACAATGGGAGCAGGGAACGCATAAAGACCCTTAAAGTAGGGTACATTACGGAGCAATTGAATCTATCTGCCGAAGAGGCCCAGGCCTTTTGGCCCGTCTATAATGCCCATGAGGAGAAAATGGAAACATTTAGGCGTAAGGAACGCACGCTGTTCAAGGAAAAGCTATCTACCCTGGATGAATTGACGGAGAGTGAGGCCGCCCAACTGTTATCCAAATTACAGTCCATGAAAATGGAAAAGCAAAAATTGGAAAGTGCTTATATAAGTGAGCTTCAAAAGATAATCCCTCCCAAAAAAATCATCCGTCTGCTCCAAGCGGAAGAAGGGTTTAAGCGAAAGCTATTGCACCACTATGGCCGTAAAAGGAGGGGCAGACCCTAAGGTTTGATAAAAATTCGTTGTACGACACTACAAAAGGGGCCAATGGCTCCTTTTTTCATTAAACCCCTAGGGATTTTAGGTGTCAAAGTACTAGTAACCCATAAAACAAATTACTATGAAAACCCTTAGATTATTTCTGTTCTCCATGGCCCTTTTGGGCACGATAGCCACCGCTGGAGCCCAGCGAAAGGTAGTAAAAGTATATCCCAAGCATGGTACCATTGTGACCACTGTAAAAAAACCCACGGTCATTGTTCACAAAAAGACCAACTTCTATTTTGCCCATGGTGTTTGGTACAAAGCGAAGGGCAAAAAATATGTGGTAGTGTCCCCACCTGTAGGCGTGCTTGTAAGAAAGCTGCCCAGAGGCAATAAGGTGGTCGTTGTCAACGGAAGAAAGTTGTATAAATACAAAGGTGTATGGTACAAAAAATCCGGAAGGCACTTCACAGTGGTAAGGGTATGACCACGAAAGGAACAAGGGCGGCCTAGGCCGCCCTTACTATTGATGCTACCATACAATCCAAGAACGATTATTTATGTTGATTAATGAAGTTAATCACTTTTTCAGCAAATACATCAGGTTCGGTAAACATAGGGCTGTGCGCCGATTTCTGAAAAATGAAAAGCTCTTTATCATTGGACCCTAAATTTTCGAAAGCCTCTTGGGCATACACCGTAGGAACAATCATGTCATATTTGCCCCAAAGCACTAGGGATGGTATCGTAATCTCTTGCAACCTATTTGTATAGGACACTTTTTCAAAAATTGCTTCATTCCCAATTAAAATGGACTGTATTTTAATCGTATTCCAGGATGTTATAAATGAATTGTGGTTTTCTGGAACGCCATCAAATCTTGATTCGTTGATTA
>JBFOLQ010000638.1:0-5673 GCA_040830145.1 Flavobacteriaceae bacterium
ACTTCCCCCGGGACCTTTTTGCACCTACCAAGGCACTTGCAGCCAATCAGGGCCTATACAACGGTTTCCTCGCTGCCGGTATCGTATGGTCCTTATTCATACAGGATTCCGTTTGGCAGGTAAACGTCCCCATTTTTTTCTTGGGGTGTGTGGCCGTAGCGGGTATTTATGGGGCCCTTACGGCAGATAAAAAAATATTTTTTGTGCAAGCCATGCCCGCCTTACTAACCTTATCGTTGGTCTTATTGAGTCAATAGGCCCACAATATATTTCTGTTTTATTCCTTTATTTACCTGCCAATATTTGTAATTTTGTGAAAAATGCAACATCATTCTATAAAAAAGTTATAAAATGTCAAAAATCGCCTCTGAATTTGGTATCGATAAAGCGTTGGAAGCCCTTGGTGTACCATCCATAAATGAAGGTACCTCCACGGGTTCCCAAAACTTTTCCTCTGGTGAGGCCATTGCTTCTTATTCTCCTGTGGACGGGGCTTTGATCGCCAAGGTCAAGACCACCACTAGGGATGATTATGAAAAAGTTATGCAAGCGGCCACGGAAGCCTTCAAGACTTGGCGATTGATGCCCGCCCCGCAACGAGGTGAGATAGTACGCCAATTTGGGGAAAAGTTACGTGAACTTAAAGAACCACTGGGCAAACTGGTCTCTTACGAAATGGGCAAAAGTTACCAAGAGGGACTGGGAGAAGTTCAGGAAATGATTGATATCTGTGATTTTGCGGTAGGCCTTTCCCGTCAATTACACGGCCTCACCATGCATTCAGAGCGCCCTGGCCATCGCATGTATGAGCAATACCATCCTTTGGGTGTGGTGGGCATCATCTCTGCCTTCAACTTTCCGGTAGCCGTTTGGTCCTGGAATACAGCCCTTGCTTGGATCTGTGGGGATGTATGTGTATGGAAGCCCTCTGACAAAACACCCCTTTGTGGCGTAGCCTGTCAGAACATCATAGCCGAAGTGCTTAAGGACAATAACCTACCGGAAGGTATTTCCTGCCTCATCAATGGGGATTACCAAGTGGGTGAATTCATGACACACGATGGGCGTATTCCCCTCGTCTCAGCCACAGGATCAATTAGGATGGGAAAGATTGTGGCGCAGGCCGTTGCTGCCCGTTTGGGCAAATCCCTCTTGGAGCTGGGAGGTAATAATGCCATTATTGTCACTCCCGATGCTGATATAAAAATGACGGTTATTGGAGCCGTTTTTGGGGCCGTGGGCACATGTGGCCAGCGATGTACCTCCACCCGTAGGCTGATTATACATGAATCCATCTACGATACCGTAAAAAAGGCTGTGGTGGATGCCTATCAACAATTGCGTATCGGTAATCCGTTGGATGAAGGCAACCATGTAGGGCCTTTAATAGATGCGGATGCCGTTGCCATGTACCAAAATGCACTTGAAAAAGTTGTCTCTGAAGGAGGATCTCTTGAGGTAGCGGGAGGTGTGCTCTCAGGTGAAGGGTATGAAAGTGGTTGTTATGTAAAACCGGCCATAGCAGAGGCAGAAAACCATTACGAAATTGTACAACACGAGACCTTTGCCCCAATTCTCTATCTAATGAAGTATTCCGGAGATGTGGAAAATGCCATCGAATTGCAAAATGGGGTGGTCCAAGGTCTTTCATCGGCCATCATGACCAACAACCTGCGCGAGGCTGAACGCTTCCTTTCCCACTCAGGCAGTGATTGTGGCATTGCCAATGTAAATATTGGTACCTCAGGTGCAGAGATTGGAGGGGCCTTTGGAGGTGAAAAAGAAACCGGAGGAGGCCGGGAAAGTGGGTCAGATGCTTGGAAGATCTATATGCGACGCCAGACCAATACCATCAATTATACAACCGAGCTTCCCTTGGCACAGGGTATTAAGTTTGACCTATAGCGCCCACATCCGGGAATACTTGACAAATAAATAGTTTGGCATAAAAAAACCCGCCATTGCGCAGTCCTACCTGTTTCCCCCAATAGGTAGTCGCCACAACAGCGGGAATAACCAAACTAACCCTAATTTGAAACACTAAATTCCAGGGAACAGGATTTCAGCTGATTCTTGTATCCGCAACATTATGTATGCGTTGCAATCTTGGCAATAAGATGACGGATTGCCCTTTTTCCAGGCATCAAAATCGTGTTCCCATGCCCAAATATATTCCATAAGTGGTTCTACCACCCTGGTCTGTGTATCAATTTGGTCCATAATTGTATTGATGCCTCCTTTTTCAGTATAATTGGTAATACACATTGCTCCCAGGACACCCCTATATCCCCAATTTCAAAAAATGGAATTACTAATTCAGAAAAGGTCATTTTTTGACATATCACCCCTTAATCACTTCAATATGAAAATGTTGTGTGTTTTTTGCCATGAATATTGATTCAACCCATTTAATTGGGAACAATCCACCATTTTTAAGATTTTTTTAATACATTGGCACACCGAACACTAAATCATTACAAATTATGTCTAAAACAACTGGAATTATAGGGCTCCTGATTGTAGCATTGCTCGGGATTTTCCTATACAACAAACTTTGCAGTTCCTGTATGGTTTCAGAGCCTGAACCCGTTAAGGAAACTGTCACGGCACCTGTGGCCCCAGACCCAACATCGTATCCGTTGGCGTTTAGGGACGGAGAGTTTGGGTGCGATGTCAATGACAACTTTAACTTCAAGGTATCATCATCCGCTATCTTGGAGCCCATGTCCCAAAACGTAGTGGGCTGTTTGGGTCGCTTAAAGTCTTTTTTGGCCGATAATGAAGGAAAGGTAATCAACATTACCGGATATTATGAGAGCGATGAGACCAATGATACGGCCTTTCCCAATCTTGGGTTGGCCCGTGCCAATGCTGTCAAAAACTACTTGGTAAATCAGGGAATTTCCTCAGCCTCCATCAATACGTATGGTAAATTAATGGATGAAATGGTACCTGACGGGGATATCTACCGAGGTCCCATTGCGTATGAACTGGCGGGTGAATCAGTTGATGCGGCCGATGAACTAAAGGCCCTATATGAGAAAATCAAGGCCAATCCATTGGTTTTACATTTTAACACAGCCGAGGCTTCCATTAGCCTCACCCCTGAGCAACGACAGAAATTTGCCGATATCTCAAGATACCTCGACAAGGTAGAGGGTTCATCGTGCAACGTAGTTGGGCATACCGACAATACTGGTAATAGAAATACCAATATTAGACTGGGACAGGAAAGAGCTGATTTTGCCAAAGGATACCTCATGAGGAATGGAATCAGTGAAGGCAAAATAAATGCATCTTCCAAAGGTCCAGACCAACCTGTGGCGACCAATGACACAGAAGAGGGTCGTGCCCAAAACCGTAGAACCGTAATCACATTAAACTAAATAATTAACTATAAACTTTTAAAAAAATGGATTTTTTCGCTAATATATGGTGCTGGTTGATTCCCTTACTTTGCACCCTTCTTGGAGGTATCATAGGATATCTAATGGGCAAAGGGGGCAGGACTGTAATTGACAATTCCGCCGATCTTCAGCTTTTGCGCGATAAGAACACCAAATTAGAGGCAGACTTAGCCGCCTGTCGTGGTAAATTGGCCGCCAAGGTAGAAGTGCCCAAAGCGTCAATTACGGCTGATACAGGAATCGCTGCCATTCCCTTTGACGCTGCAGCTGCCAAGGCTGTCTATGGTAAAACCATCAAGCAGGATGACCTTAAGGTCGTTGAAGGAATAGGGCCCAAAATCGAAGGTATGTTCAAGGATGCGGGCATCAAAACATGGAAAGCCCTTTCTGAATCTTCAGTGGCCGATTGCCAACGAGTCCTCGATGGTGGAGGAGATCGTTACAAAATCCATGACCCCGCTTCATGGCCTATGCAGGCTAAAATGGCATATGAGGGCAAATGGAAGGAATTATTGAAATGGCAAGATGAGCATGATCACGGGAGATTGTAAAACTCCCAACCAAATATCCAACCTAAGGAAGAGGCCCGCAAATTGCGGGCCTCTTTTATTTTTAAGATGGTATTAAATGAGACCAACTACATGGACCCATTGGCCTCTACCCATGTAAAGCGATATTGGTCCTGGGGAAATTTCATACGTTCGGCAATGCGCTCCAATCGCGCAGGAAGCCCCAAAAGATAGTCCCTAGCCCTTTCTGCCTCTTCAGTAAGGGCCCTTACTCCTTCCAACTCCCAATGGGAGTTCAATTTTTTAAGAATCGTGATGTAATCCTGTGCCGTGTATACACCGAGTCGCTGGGCACAGTTAGAGAAGTTTTCAAAGGCTTCCCCAATTTTTCCGCCTGATTCCCTTAAAAAATGGGCGGGCATTACAATTTTCTTCTTCATCATATCGGCAAATGCCATCATCATTCCTGAGGGATCTTCCCCAAAAATGGTTTTTACAAATTCCCGATACGCCAAATGGTGTCTCATCTCATCCCCTGCAATAATGGTACACATTTTAGCCAAAAGGACATTCCCCTGTTTTTTGGCCATTTGCCCCACTCTCTTGTGCGATATATTGGTAGCCAGCTCTTGAAAGGAGGTATACACGAAATTTTTATAGGGATCGCGGTCAGTGCCAATATCAAACCCATCGTTGATAAGGTGTTGCGTGGTAATTTCCACTTCCCGCATATTTACGCGGCCCGATAGATAAAGATATTTGTTCAGTACATCACCATGCCGGTTTTCCTCAGCAGTCCAGGCCCGTACCCATTGGCTCCATCCATTTTCCTTACCATCGTGTTGATTAATCCCTTCCACATCCATTAACCAGGATTCATAAGTGGGAAGTGCCTCTTCCGTGATCGTATCGGCGACCATGGTGACCCAGAAGTCGTATCCCAACTCCTTTGACTCTCCCCGGAGCTGTTCAACCTGCTCCAAAAAATTATCACTGGTGGAATCGGGCAAAAAATCAGAAGGCTGCCAAATTTTCTCAATCGGGATCAAAAAATCATCCATAAATCCCTTAACCCTATGTTCAATGGCCTGCATGACCTCAAGCCGAATATTCTTCTTTGGTACCATCTTTATTTTTTTCAAAGTACGGCAATTAAATGATGGTAACCAGCCATATTTTCATTTACTTTTAATTTCGACCTCTCTCATCTGGATAAAATGTATGCACTGGGTCACTCTGCCAAACTTCCTTGGTATCAACATCTACAACCGACAGTGGACCTTTAAATGCAGCTCCAGTATCTATGTTCCAAACATTGGCGGCCTTATGGGGTACGGTCTTCCCTATACGGGTCACAGGAGTGTGCCCAATATAAATCTCCCTATAATTTTTCAGTCGTTTGGGATAATATGTATCCCCGGGTGACATCTTTGGGTCCAGGGATAGGGCCATTTCCCATAAGGTACGGTCCCAATAGAACATCTTGGGAAAATATTCATGCTCAACTCCATGCATGTTGGTAAATCCGGCATGGAGGAACAACCGGTTTTCCATGTCAAGGTAATAGTTCCTTAGGCCTTCAAAAAAGTCCATATGCCGTTCTCTGAAGGCTCCGTCCTTTTTTTCATAAGATGCTTTGGTCGCAAGACCTCCATGCAAAAGCCATGTTTTGTTTTCTTCGTTTGTACGAAGCCAATCATGGGCCAATTGATCATGGTTTCCCCGAATAAAAATACAGTTATGGGAAACGTCCAAGG
>JBFOLQ010000639.1:0-2088 GCA_040830145.1 Flavobacteriaceae bacterium
TCAAATGCAGGTGTTGATCAAATCTTGAGTCAGGTTACCTCTGTATTTTTAAACGCTACTCCTCCCTCCTCTGGAACGGGGACATGGGGACAGATATCTGGTCCTACCTTGGTGAGCTTTGCCAATGCAAACGACGAAAACACCCAAGTTTTTGGAATGATACCGGGCGCCTATTTCTTTGAATGGATAGTGTCCAACGGTACTTGCCCAGCAGTATCTGATGTTGTTGGTGTTTCTATTCAAGCTGTGGATTTGGAATTAGAAATGTTGGCAAGCAATACTAGCCCAGATGTTGGAGATGTGGTCACCTTCACTATCAACGTGAGCAATCAAGGTGACGTTGCAGCTTCTGGCGTTTCTATTGAAAACTTGGTGCCACAAGGTTATGATAATATCGTGGCCATAAATAATGGAGGGACCTTTAATTTTGGAACACGGGCAATTACTTGGACGGGGCTCAATGTGCCTCTGGGAACCAATACTGCTGTTTTAACTTTTAACGCAACGGTACAGACTCCAACAGCAACTCCAGATGAATTTATGCATATTTCCGAGGTCATCTTTGCCAACGAGATTGATTCGGATAGTACACCCAATAATGATGATGGCGATCAAAGCGAGGATGATGAGGTATCATTGACCGCTTCTCCACAACAAGCGGATTTATCCTTAACCAAAACGGTGGCCGGAAGTGAGTTTACTCCCAATGTGGGAGAGTCCATAAGTTTTGTGATTTCAGTGACCAATAGCGGTCCAAACGATGCCACTAATGTGGTAGTGGTAGATCAATTGCTTTCTGGGTTTAATTTTGACTCCTATACAGCAACTATTGGTACATATGACAATACCACCGGATTTTGGCAGATCGGAACATTATCCAACGGAGTAACAGAAACATTGACGATAGATGTCACTGTAAATCCTTCAGGAAACTATACCAATACCTCTCAGGTAATTGCTTCAGATGGGTTTGATATTGATTCCACTCCCGCAAATGGTGTTTCTTCCGAAGATGACCAAGGCGATGTAACCATAGCTCCTGTTAATGTGGTTGATCTTTCCCTGAATAAATCTGTGGACAATACCACACCAGATGTTGGTTCCAATGTGGTTTTTACATTAACCATATCAAATGATGGCCCTAGTGATGCCACCTTAGTACTGGTTGAAGATCTGCTTCCTTCGGGATTCGTGTATGTATCCGATGATGGAGGAGGAGATTATAATGATGCCACAGGTATATGGGATGTGGGAACCTTGGCAAATGGAAATACAGAAATTTTAAATATTACTGCTTCCGTGAATCCCACGGGAATTTATACCAATGTTGCAGAGGTTACGGCTCATGACCAAGCAGATGCTGATTCAACACCCAATAATGGCTTATCCACAGAAGATGATCAGGACGAGGTGGTATTGGTTCCAGTTCCTTTGGTAGATGTCTTTGTAACCCAAAATGCAAATACTCTAACACCCAACGTGGGGGATCAAATCATATTCACCATTACCGTATTGAACGATGGACCCAGTGAAGCCACTAATATTGTGGTCACAGATTTTTTACCATCAGGATATGCTTTTGTAAATGCAACACCATCGGTAGGATTGTATAACCCCTTGATTGGTTCTTGGATTGTGGGAAGTTTGGCAAACGGAGCTTCGGAAACGTTGGTTTTGACTGCTGATGTATTACCAAGCGGAAACTACGCCAATACCGCAGAGTTGACAGGACTGAATGAAGCGGATGTGGATTCGTTTCCGGCAAATAATGATGGCACCGAAGACGATCAAGAAACTGTGGTGCCTGTCCCGGTTCATATATCGGACCTTATTTTACGCAAATTTGTGAATGTCCTGAGTCCATTGGTGGGGCAACAGGTGATTTTTGACGTAAACATTTCCAATGATGGACCGAGTGATGTTACTGGAGTGGAGATATTGGATTTATTGCCTTCAGGTTACACCTATGTTTCAAGCACTAGGACGGCTGGGACGTACAATCCAGCTACCGGAATTTGGGATTTAAATGGGGTTATTCCCAATGGAACTACAGAAACTTTGACCATCGTTGCAACAGTGAACCCAACA
>JBFOLQ010000640.1:0-2457 GCA_040830145.1 Flavobacteriaceae bacterium
AAATTGGTCGATGTGGCCAGAGCCTCAGACCATTTTAACCTAAAGGCCCTGTCCAAAAAAGTGACCAAACACTATATCTGTTACCCCAAAAAGACTGTATAACAAATTTTCTTACTTTTGTGCCCATGGTATTTACGGCAGGCCAAATAGCTGGTATCTTGGAAGGCGAAGTGGATGGAAATCCCGAGGTAACCGTTCACAAACTCGCCAAGATTGAGGAAGGCGTTGAAGGCTCCCTCACATTTTTGGCCAACCCTAAGTATACCCCCCATATTTACACTACCCAAGCATCCATTACCATTGTCAATCGGGATTTTGTCCCGGAGCAGGAATTGAGCACTACCTTGATTCGGGTAGAGGATTCCTATGAGGCATTTTCCAAATTGTTGGAACACTATAATAAGGTGTTGAACAACAAGACGGGATTGGAGGAACCGGTCTTTGTATCTGATTCCGCCAGTTACGGCCGTGACTTTTATTTGGGTGCCTTTTCCTATTTGGGCAATAATGTAAAGGTGGGCGACAATGTGAAGATTTATCCCAATGTGTACATTGGGGACAATGTGGTCATAGGCAATGATGTTATGATTTTTGCCGGTGCCAAGATTTATTCAGAGACCGTTATTGGTGACAACTGTGTCATCCATAGTGGTGTTATTTTGGGGGCTGATGGCTTCGGCTTCAGTCCCAACAAGGAAGGTTCCTATAGCAAAGTGCCCCAAACCGGTAATGTAATTCTGGAGGACGATGTTGATGTAGGGGCCGGAACCACCATAGACCGGGCTACCTTGGGCTCCACCATTTTGAGGCGGGGTGTAAAATTGGACAATCAGATACAGATAGCCCATAACGTGGAAATAGGCGAACATACCGTCATTGCGGCCCAAACGGGCATTGCCGGATCTACCAAAATAGGAAAAAGGTGTATGATCGGTGGGCAAGTGGGCATTGTGGGACATATTACCATAGGGGACAATGTAAAGATCCAAGCCCAATCGGGCATTGGAAGAAATGTAAAGGATGGGGAAGTACTCCAGGGATCACCGGCCCTGAACTATGGGGACTACAATAAATCGTATGTGCACTTCAAGAATTTACCAAAGCTATTGAACCGAATCGATAATCTAGAAAAAAAGATTGACGGTGAGTACCAAAGCAGCTAAGCAACGAACCATCAAAAAAGAAGTGGAGCTCAAGGGAGTAGGGCTTCACACCGGAGAAAACGTTACCCTCAAATTTGTACCGGCGCCAGAAAACTACGGTTATGCCTTTAAGCGTGTGGATTTGGAGGGAGAACCCATTATTGAGGCAGACGCCAATTATGTGGTGAACACACACCGGGGCACCAATCTCGAAAAAAGAGGGGTCAAGATCCAAACTTCTGAACATGTTCTGGCGGCCCTTGTGGGGCTTGAGATTGACAATGTGGTCATTGAATTGGATTCGCCCGAACCACCCATTATGGATGGATCCTCCAAATTCTTTGTCGAGGCCCTGGAAAAAGCGGGAATCGTGGAACAGGAGGCCGTGCGCGATGAATATGTGGTCAAGGAAGTGCTCTCGTACAAGGATGAGACCACGGGAAGTGAGATTACGGTGATTCCAGCAGATACCTATCAGGTGACCACCATGGTGGATTTTGGGACCAAAGTACTCGGAACGCAGAACGCCACCTTGGAAAAACTGTCCGATTTCAAGACTGAGATCGCGGATGCCCGAACCTTTAGTTTTCTCCATGAGTTGGAGATGCTCCTTGAAAATGGACTGATCAAGGGAGGAGACCTTAACAATGCCATTGTGTATGTGGATAAGGAGATTTCCCAGGAGACCATGAAAAAATTGGAGAAGGCTTTCAACAAGGAAAAGCTCTCTGTAAAACCCAATGGTATTCTTGACAACCTTACCCTCCACCAACCCAATGAGGCGGCACGTCACAAATTGCTGGATGTCATTGGGGACCTTGCCTTGGCCGGTACCCGGATCAAGGGGAAGGTGATTGCCAATAAACCGGGGCACTTTGTGAATACCCAATTTGCCAAAAAGTTGTCCAAGATCATTAAAATGGACAAACGGAACCAGGTTCCCAAGTTTGATTTGGATGTTGCTCCGTTGATGGATATCAACCAAATCATGGCCATGTTGCCACACCGCCCTCCCTTTTTATTGGTAGATAAGATTTTGGAGCTTACGGACCAACACGTGGTGGGCCTTAAAAATGTGACTATGAACGAGCCCTTTTTTGTAGGGCACTTTCCGGGGGCACCCGTAATGCCAGGGGTACTGCAGATAGAGGCCATGGCGCAAACGGGGGGCATTTTGGTGTTGAGCACGGTTCCCGACCCCGAGAATTACCTTACCTACTTCATGAAGATAGATAAGGTAAAATATAGGCATCAAGTATTGCCCGGGGATACTCTTATATTTAAATGTACCTTGTTGACGCCCATTCGGCGTGGT
>JBFOLQ010000641.1:0-4254 GCA_040830145.1 Flavobacteriaceae bacterium
AAAACGGGTCCTTTTTCCTTTATTCTACCACTAAAATATTCCCGAAACCATGGAAAGACCTGTTAAAATCCAAATTTGGTATCCCACTTTACAAAAGAATTGAAAAACTGAAAAAGAAATGGCCTGGGCTTTGCCGGCTTAAGCTTTTCCCTATATTTGGCGATTACTATCATATTTTGGGCCGTTGAAGGAATGCTTTCCCATCCCCCGGCGGACACTATATCATCAAGAAGGCAGAAAGTATGGTCAAAGTGATTTTGGTAGGCGTCTTGGTAATCATTGTCAATTTGTTTTTCCAAGCATTTGGCAATATTCTATGGTTGCGTAAAATTGTGGCGTCCTTTGTGGATAAATCCAAAAAGTTGACGAACAGACGTATCCTATATTTATTGACCACCTCCTTTATATTCCTAACGATTTTACATGCGCTGCATGCCTTGGTCTGGGCTGTATGCTATTATAGCCTCCCAAAGGCCGCCAACGATTTCTCAAGCTTTTCAGATGCGATTTATTTTTCGGTGGTGACCTTTACCACCTTAGGGTATGGAGATATTACCTTGAGCTCTGGATGGCGGTTATTGTCGGGTATTGAAGCAATCAACGGCATTATGCTCATTGGCTGGTCAACCGCCATGATGTATTCCTTAATCCAACGCATTTACAAAAACCTAAATGATTGATACATGACTGACAACTCCCCCAAAAAAGGAAGGGCCGCAAAAAAATTGAGCCTCCTGACAGTCATCGTGACGCTATTGCTGTTCCTCTGGTATGTAGCTTCCGACCGCATCACCCCCAATACCGACCAGGCCAGGGTAAAAGGATTGGTGCTTCCGGTAGCACCGATGGTCAATGGATACATTACCCACGTCAATGTAGGGTTACATTCCCCGGTAAAAAAAGGGGATACCTTGTTCGTTATTGATAGAACGCCCTATGAAATAGCCGTGGCCTTGGCAGAGAGCAATCTCGAAAAAGCCTCACAATCCGTCAGTGCGGGTGTTTCTTCCATAAAAGCGGCCGTGGCCAGATTGAGCAGGGCCCAAGTAAAATTGGACAGGGCCACAAAGAATTGGGAACGTACCCAAAAGGTCATGACCCAAAACCGGGGTGCCCTTTCGGAAGCTGACCGAGATCGATCTGAAACCGCATATTTACAGGCCATTGAGGAAGTAACTTCGGCCAGGGCCGGAGTGGAAAAACAACAGGAGGCCCTTGGGCCAGTGGATAGCCACAATCCATCTATCAAAGCTTCCATCAGTCAATTGGAAAAAGCCCAGTGGGACCTGGCACATACCGTTATCGTAGCACCATCAGATGGTATCATTGAAAGCTTTAATGTGGAAGTGGGGTATTTTGCAGGGGCTGGGCGTTCCCTAGTCTCCCTCATTTCCAATGACAATCTATGGATACAGGCCAATCTTAAGGAAAATAATATTTCAAACATTGAAATCGGCGACCCCGTCGACCTTATTTTTGATATTGCCCCAGGTGAGGTATTTACTGGAAAGGTAAGTAGTATCGCCTATGGCGTGAGTACCGACCCTACCAATGCTGGGGGATTGCCAAAGGTAAGAACGGCCCAAGGTTGGTTAAGGGATCCCCAACGATTTCCTGTGATCGTAGCGTTGGACGACCCTACGATCAAACAAAAATTAAGACAGGGCAGCCAGGCAGAGGTAGTGATCTACACCGGCAAGAATCCCATTTTGAATTTTCTGGCCCGGGTTCGCATCAATATTTTATACAAACTATCCTATGTTCGCTAAACTTGGACGATTATCAGTGGCGATTAAGGCCGACGCCCCTATCTTACGCTGTTTGTTTGGGGTGACACTTTCATTGGTCACCGCCACTTCATTGGGATATGCCATCCCCCATATCACTGCTGTTTTCGCCTTGATGTTCCTTGAGGTGGGAAAGCGTCCCTTAGGTACCAAAAAAGAAATACTGGTTGTTCTCGCCATTGGCGTATTGGGTTATTTTGGAGTGCTGGTTGGCAACTACTTGATTGATTACCCCTTGGTAATTCTTCCCATATTGGCCCTGGTCATTTTTTGGTCCTTTAGATGGGTGTCCGTTCCACTGGTCGTGCGCTTATTGTTCTTGATGTTAACCGTATTAATTCCGTTTATCAGTATGAAGGCAGCTATTTTGGGAGACGTACTGCTCCTTGCCATGCTCCTAAATTTGATTGTGGCCCTTGTCATGGTTCGCCTATCGTTCTTTCTTTTTCCATGGCAGGAAAGCGAGACGACGGAATATTTTAAGGAAGAAAAAAAGCAGGCATCCTCCCTTGACCTGAATTTGGACAAGTTGGCATTTAACGGGATGATAGTATTGTTCCCCCTTGTGTTTTTGTTTTACCTCTTCAACGCCAACATCGCCATTTTAACATTGGTCTTTGTCCTGATATTGGGATTGGACCCCTTTATTTACCGATCCAAAAAGGGAACGGCACTTCTTCTGGCCAATGTGATTGGAGGGGTTGCGGGTATCCTGGCCTATAATGTATTGGTCGTGGCCCCCAGTTATCTGCTGTACATCCTCTTGGTACTAAGTATTGGATTTTTCTTTGCCATTAATTTATTCTCGGGCAAAAAGATAGCCCCCGTCTTCAAAATTGGGTTCAATACCTTTTTTGTGGTGATGGGAACCATTTCCACTTCTTCCAACGAGGCCGGAAATACCCTATGGGAACGATTGTTGCAAATAGGGCTGGCCATACTTTATGTGACCATGGCCTTTAAGATGATGAACAAACTCAACAACCCTCAGATCAGCCATGGTTAGACACCTTTTGAAATATTTGGTCCTGTTCCTGGTCTTTGTGGGCATTTCCTCCTGTAAAATACAAAGGGAATACAACCCTCCCGTTTTGGAGGAAGTCCCCAATTATAACAATGCTGCTTATGGTACTGGGGAAAGTTTTTCCAACACATCTTGGTGGAACCTATTCAATGATTCCATATTGACTTCCCTTATTAAGGAGGGCATGGCGAACAATCTGCCCCTAAATAGTATGGTGAACCAATTACGGCAATCACAATTGCAAATGGAAATAGTGGGAACCCAATTATACCCCGGTGTAAACTATGGCATTACAGGCAAAGGCTCGTTAAATACATCAACATCAGGCTTCAGTGAAAGTCTGGTCGCCGCCACGAATGTATCATACACCTTGGATCTCTGGGGCAAAATAAGAAACCAAAACGAAGCTGCCCTACAAGCGTACTTGGCCACTGAAATGGCCTATCATCAAGTAAGGGCCACCCTAGTGTCCCAAATAGCGACCATTTATTTCACCCTAAGGGATGTGGACAATAAGATTATTGTGGCCGAAGGCATGATCGCCAACATGTCAGACTTTAAGGAAATCATTGAGGCCCGATACGAAGGGGGGTTCATTTCCAAGGTTGACTTAAATCAAATATCGGTATCGCTAAAGGATGCCCAAGTAGTCTTACAAGGGTTATTACGGGCGCGAAATCAATTGGAAAACGCTATGAGCGTTGCGCTGGGCTCTGCGCCCAAGACCATAGCACGGGGCCTCCCCCTACAAGAACAAATCTTTCCTTCAAGCCTACCTACGGGAGTCCCGATGGACTTACTACAAAGAAGACCTTCCATCCTTATAGCGGAGCATAGATTAAAGGCACAGTTGGCCACCATAGGTGCCACGGAGGCCCTTCAATATCCAAACCTTACCCTATCACTGGACCTGGGCAGCCAATTAAGTGACCCCAGCATGCTGTTCAGTGAATTCGCTGGAAGTTTGGCAGGCCCCATCTTCAATTGGGGACGCATTAAAAAATCAATCCAGATTGAAGAGGAAAAATATGCGCAATGGATCAATGATTACAAACAGGCCTATCTATTGGCCTTTCAGGAAGTAGAGGATGCCCTGATCGCCATGGATACCTATGAGGAGGAATACAACATCAGAAAAGCACAATTGGAACTGTCCCAGGAAGCATTGGACCTTGCGTGGATACGATATAACGAAGGGGTGACCTCGCTCTTGGAGTTTTTGAACCTGCAGACTTCCTTGTTCAATGCGCAGTTACTCGCCTCGGAAAATTATAAATCCTATCTACAATCCATTGTAAGACTCTACCTTGCCCTGGGCGGCGGATGGGATAGTGAAACCAATACTAATTAACCTTAAACTAAATAGCCATGAAAAATACAATTACGATTACCTCCTTCATCAGATTGGTCATGCTAACGCTATTGGTCCTATGGGGCCTCTAT
>JBFOLQ010000642.1:0-2707 GCA_040830145.1 Flavobacteriaceae bacterium
CATCATGGAATGTTGGAGCTAGCGTTCAAGATATGAGCTATATGTTTGCTGAGGCAAGTTCATTTAACCAATCTTTACAGAACTGGGACATGGGTAATGTTATTTATTTAGAAGGTATGTTTTCAAAAGCTACTTCATATAATCAGCCCTTAAGCTTATGGAACACATCATCTGTTACTGAAACTGACGGTATGTTTAACAACGCAACAGCTTTTGATCAAGACTTGAGTGCTTGGCAGATTGGTCAAGTTACTAATATGTCCTTAATGTTTAGTGGTTCAGGGTTGAGCAATGAAAATTATGAGAAGACTTTGATTGGTTGGAGTGAACTGCCTTCACTGCAAAATGGTGTTCCGCTAGATGCACCCCAAAACTTCTATTGTGAGGCCAAAGAAGCCCGTCAAAAGTTAATAGACGATTACGGTTGGACCATCAATGATGCCGGTGAATCGGAAGGTTGTAGCAATACCTCTGATTTTGCCCTTCGCATCAATACGGGGGGTACGGCCACTACCTATGATGACCATGAGTTTGTGGCCGACACCTATTATGATACGGGCAATACGTTGGACAGGCCGCAGACCGGCCTTCCCGAGCCCTATCAAACATTCCGCTTTAGTCGCAGCCAGGTCATGGGGTATGACATTCCCCTGGAGAATGGGGAGTATACGGTAAAGCTACATTTTGCTGAACTCTGGTTCGGGGCCACGGGCGGTGGCTCTGGAGGTGTGGGCAGTCGTGTTTTTGATGTGAGCATAGAAGGGCAATTGGCTGAGGACAACTTGGACATCTATGCAGAGGTAGGGGCCGACGCTATGTTGATCAAAACCCATACCGTAACGGTTACTGACGGACACCTGAACATCGATTTTGATGCTGGGAATGCCGTGGGTGGTGTTCGCCACCCCGTTATCAATGCCATAGAGATTCTAGGAGATATCACTGAACCTGAACCAAGACCTTTTGTCACTACGTGGAAAACCGATAATCCAGGGACTTCAAGGGACAATCAGATTACCATACCCACCTACCCAGATGAGGCATATGATTATACAATAGACTGGGGTGACGGTACCCTCTCCGAAAATGTGACCGGGGATATTACACATACCTATGCTGCCCCTGGTACCTATCGGGTTTCGATTTCAGGGGATTTTCCAGGAATTAACTTTAATACTCCCGAAGCGGACAAAGGCAAAATCAGATTCATAAATCAGTGGGGCGACATTGTTTGGAGAAATATGCGTTCATCGTATTGGGGATGCTCAAATCTCGACGTACCAGCAACTGATGTACCAAATTTATCAAATGTTTCCACTCTAAATGGGACTTTTGTCAATTGTGTTTCACTAGTGGGAAATGAATCTTTTAACAACTGGGATTTGGATACTATTGTTGAGATTGAGAATTTATTTGCTGGGGCCTCTAAATTTAATCAACCTTTGGATTTATGGGACGTTAGTAATGTCATTGATATGACAGCTACTTTTAGTCGCGCTTCATCCTTTAACCAACCAATTGGAAATTGGGATGTTGGGAAAGTGGAGGAAATGTGGGCTATGTTCGATAATGCTACTGCTTTTAATCAGGACATAGGTAATTGGGATGTAAGCAATGTTTTGTCCTATACAGGTATGTTTGCCAATGCCGTTTCTTTTGATCAAGATTTGGGTGGTTGGGATGTCTCAGGCGCCTCTGATTTCGATTTCATGTTTTCAGGAGCAACCTTGTCTCAAGAGAATTATGATAAGATTTTAATCGGCTGGAGTCAAAACCCATCACTTCAAAATGGAGTAACTTTCCATGGTGGGCACAGCCAATTTTGTCTGGGTGAAGAAGCTCGTCAAAAATTAATGGATGATTATAACTGGACCATTACGGATGGTGGAAAGGCATCTGATTGTGACACCACCACAGACTTTGCCCTTCGTATCAACACGGGAGGTACAGCCACCACCTATGATGGAAATGAGTATGTCACTGACACCTATTTTGATACGGGCAATACGTTGGACAGACCGCAGACGGGTCTTCCCGAGCCCTATCAAACATTCCGATTTAGCCGTAGCCAGGTCATGGGTTATGATATTCCCTTGGAGAATGGGGAGTATACGGTGAAGCTGCACTTCGCCGAACTCTGGTTCGGGGCGACGGGTGGTGGTTCCGGGGGTGTGGGCAGCCGTGTCTTTGATGTCAACCTGGAAGGCCAATTGGCCGAGGACAATCTGGACATTTTTGCTGAGGTGGGAGCCGATGCCATGCTGGTCAAGACCCATACGGTGACGGTCACCGATGGGGTATTGAACATTGACTTTGACGCCCGTGATGAAGTAGGGGGCGAACGCCATCCCGTTATCAATGCCATTGAGATATTGGGGAGTGATGGAAATTCTGGAAAAGGGTATGTGGTCAAAGGAGCACAGGACAACCAAATGGACCTGTATCCCAATCAAGCGGGCACATATGTACAGGCCGAGTTTGATACCCCCGTACGTGCGCAAAGGATTATGGTCTTTGATATAGCCGGCCGGTTGGTAAGGATCTATGTTCCCAAGAATGTGGAAATGGGAGCAGGGTACCGGCTTGATGTGAGTCGATATGGAGCAGGCACATATATCTTGAACATTGTGGACGATACGGGCGCCAGCCATCAAGAACAGATGGTGGTTAAACACTAAAATAAAGCGGCCTTTGGGCCGCTTTATAG
>JBFOLQ010000643.1:0-2692 GCA_040830145.1 Flavobacteriaceae bacterium
GATGGACATTCAGCCTCAAAAACAATTGGAGATCCAGCCTTTTGTTGTCGCACAACTCGATACCTATGAAGCGGAGGCAGGGAATCCATTTAGGGACGGACGTGACGTAAAGTTAAATGGGGGATTGGATGCCAAAATTGGTATTACCAATGACCTGACCTTGGATTTGACAGTGAATCCTGACTTCGGACAGGTGGATGCTGACCCTGGGGCCATTGCCCTTGATGGGTTCCAAATTTTCTTTCAGGAACGCAGGCCTTTCTTTGTGGAGAACAAGAACATTTTTGACTTTCGGTTTGCAGGGCGCAATGACAATCTTTTTTACAGTCGCCGCATTGGGCGAAGCCCCCAAGGTTCCCCAAGTCTGGAAGATGGGGAATATGCAGATACCCCCAACAATACCACCATTTTGGGAGCAGCCAAGTTTTCTGGTAAGACAAAGAATGGGTGGTCCCTAGGGCTCTTGGAGAGCGTCACGGGCAAGATGTTTGCCGAAGTGGACAATGATGGGGACCGAAGGGAGGAACTGGTGGAACCCTTGACCAATTACTTGATAGGTCGGGTACAAAAGGATTTTAATGACCGTAATTCGTTCGTGGGCGGTATGTTTACCGCTACAAACCGGAAACTGGAACCCAATGTGGACTTCCTTCACAAAGCTGCCTATTCGGGAGGATTGGATTTTAGACATATGTGGAAGGACCGTAACTACTATCTGGAGGGCAATATTGTGGCCAGTACGGTCACGGGTAGTAAAGAGGCCATTGAGGCTACCCAAAATTCCATTACCCATCTGTTTCAACGAACGGATGCGGATCATGTGGAGGTAGACCCCAATAGAACCTCGCTTTCTGGAACGGGAGGAAAAGTGGAGATTGGTAAGGCAGGGGGTGGCAATTGGCGGTATCAGCTAGGGGGTACTTGGCGCTCCCCTGGATTGGAATTGAACGATGTGGGCTTTTTGCGGCAGGCTGATGACATACGTCAATATGCAGAAGTTCGGAGGTTGTTCCTGAAACCCACAGGGTTTTATCGTCAGGCCGCTATTGGAATTGAACAGTTCACGGCCTTTGATTTTGAAGGAAATTACAATAGGATCCAATGGGAGTTTGAGGGGTTTATCAACTATAAGAACAATTGGTGGACCGAGGTTGGCGGAGCTCACAAACCACGGATATATTCCAATACAGTGCTTCGGGGCGGACCGCGTTGGCGTTGGAACCGGGAGAATTTTTTCTATGTGTTCACAGGTTCCGATCAACGGAAGAAGTTCAATTTTACCATGGGGTATGTTGACAGTAGGGCCAGTCAGGAGAACTTTTCATTTAGAAGGTATGTACTGCGTCTACGCTATCAGCCCTTTGACGCCTTTAATATATCATTGGGTCCGGAATACGAGAGCAATCCCAATAAAACACAGTATGTAACGGAGAGGGATTTTAATGGCACCCCAAGATATATCCTGGCCCACATAGATCAAAACACCTTGAGTGCCACCATACGGATGAATTATAGCATTAACCCCAACTTGTCCATTCAGTACTACGGGCAACCCTTTATCGCACGGGGGCGTTATACCGATTTCAACTACGTACGCGATCCCATAGCTAAGGACCTAAATGAGAGGGTTGCTTGGTTTGCAGCAAATCAGATAGCCTTTGATGGGAATACGTATACCATTGATGAGGATAGGGATGGCATGGAGGACTACTCTTTTGGCGATCCAGACTTTGCATATGTGCAATTTCGCTCCAATCTGGTGGCTCGGTGGGAATACATCCCTGGCTCGGAAATCTTTTTGGTCTGGTCACAAGGGGTAACGGGCTTGGGTGACCCGGGAGAATCCCTTGGCAGTAGTTTGGACTCCCAAATTTTTGGCCAGGAGATGGACAACACCTTTTTGATAAAGGCAACCTATCGGTTTTTCTAAAGGGGATAGGCCTGGAAACTACTTCTTGTAAAACTTGAGCCGGATTTCTTGCTCCCGTGATTTCACATGAATGGAATACATGCCCGTTGGTAAGTGCGCAATGGGGATATTTAGGGCGTTGTTCTTGATCTGCCATTGACGTTTGAGCACGGAGTTTCCGTACATATCGGAAATAGTGATGTGGGCTGAGATACTATTTTGCAGTCCCAATAGGTTCACTACTTGGGTCGCCGGATTGGGAAAAACGGTCACCTTTTGCTCCTGGACCACTTGTTCCGTGGTTGGGGATGCTTGTGCAAGTACCCCTGTACTGCCCAAAATGAGCAACATTCCTAAATAAACCCACTTCTTCATAGTTTTCAAATTAGGGACAGGCCCTATTGTTCAACGCTATTAAAAAGGGGTTTCGTGTGTTTTAACAAGAGTTTGTGAGTTAATGGGCCTCCAGCCAATTGGAGCCCAACCCTATTTCAACATCCAGGGGAACGGCTAGGGTATAGGCATTTTCCATTTCAGCCTTGATCAGGGATTTGAGCTTGTCCAATTCAGGGGTATAGGCATCAAAGACCAGTTCATCATGCACTTGGAGTAGCATTTTGGTCTTATAGTTGCCTTCGCCCAGCTTTTTGTGGATGTTGATCATGGCAATTTTTATGATGTCGGCCGCACTGCCCTGTATGGGGGCATTTACGGCGTTGCGCTCCGCGGCACCGCGTACCACGGCATTGCCAGAGTTGATGTCCTTTAAATAACGACGACGGC
>JBFOLQ010000644.1:0-2507 GCA_040830145.1 Flavobacteriaceae bacterium
CAATTTCCCGCTTGACCTCCTCCCTATAGGAGCGTACCTGGTCCCCATTCAAGATTCCCCTTTCGGTAAGAAACACTTCAAAATTATGGATGGGATCGCGCTGGGCCCAATGGTCCATCAATTCCTTGGGCACATATTTGGTGCCACTGGCTTCCTCATGTCCCCGCATGCGAAATGTCTTGAACTCCAATAGAACGGGTCTTGGATGTTCCCGCATATCCTTACACAATGCCTGTACCTTTGTGAAGACCTCTACTATGTTATTGCCGTCCAGGGTATGGGACTCCATTCCATAGCCCTTCCCGCGGTCTGCCAAATTTTGGCAATTGTACTGCTCCGATGTTGGGGTCGATAGCCCATAGCCATTGTTCTCAATGCAAAAGAGCACCGGCAGTTGCCACACGGAGGCAATATTCAATGCTTCGTGAAAATCCCCCTCGCTGGTACCTCCTTCCCCTGAAAAAACGGCAGTGACCTTCTTCTCCTTCCGCAGTATATCTGCCAAGGCAATGCCATTGGCCACTCCCAATTGGGGGCCTAAATGGGATATCATTCCCACGATTTTATATTCTTGTGTGCCAAAGTGAAAACTGCGGTCCCGCCCCTTGGTAAATCCGTTGGCCTTGCCCTGCCATTGCGAAAACAAACGATGCAAAGGGATATTGCGGGAGGTAAAGACCCCCAGGTTTCGGTGCATGGGCAGCACGTATTCCCCTGTGTCCAATGACAAGGTCACACCCACCGAAATGGCCTCTTGCCCAATCCCACTGAACCATTTGGAAATCTTGCCCTGTCGCAGCAAGACCAACATCCTTTCCTCAATCATCCTGGGTTTTACCATAGCCCTGTAAAGGGTCACCAAACGGTCTGCGGACAACTGCCCAATATCGTATTTCATGCTTACCTATTATAAGTCAAAAGTAAAAAAAAGTGGCTTGGCCGCATTTTATTCCCGTAGAATTAAATACTCCGATATTTCGTATCTTTGGTATGGAAAATTAGTCGCCTCATGAATACCATACCCAGTGTTGATTTAAGGGATTTCCTTTCCCAAGACCCCCAGCGGAAGCAAAAGTTCATAGATGAAATAGGCGCCGCCTTTGGGGAGATTGGTTTTGTGGCCCTCAGTGGTCATTTTCTATCCCAGGAATTGATTGATGACCTGTATGCAGAGGTAAAGAAGTTCTTTGAACTTCCGCAGGACGTCAAGGACAACTATGAAATTGAGGGCATTGGCGGACAGCGCGGGTACACCTCCTTTGGTAAGGAACACGCCAAAGGGCGTTCTGTAGGGGACCTCAAGGAATTTTGGCATTTTGGGCAGTATGTGGAGGACAACCCCCAATTGGCCGAGGAGTACCATGACAATGTGATGGTGAAAGAATTGCCCAAGTTCAATGAAGTGGGCAAGGAAACCTATAAAATGTTGGAAAAGACGGCCAAATATGTACTCAGGGCATTGGCCTTGCACTTGGGACTTACGGAGACCTATTTTGACAACTATATAAAAAACGGAAACTCCATTCTGAGGCCCATACACTATCCCCCCATCACGGCAGAACCTAAAAATGCCGTAAGGGCCGCTGCCCATGGTGACATCAACCTCATTACCCTTTTAATGGGAGCCCATGGCCGGGGGTTGCAGGTGCAAAACCATCAAGGGGAATGGATTGATGCCATTGCACGTCCCGACCAACTAATGATCAATGTGGGCGACATGCTCTCCCGACATACCAACAACAAATTGAAAAGTACCATCCATCAAGTGGTAAACCCTCCTAGGGAATTATGGGGCAGCTCTCGCTACTCCGTACCCTTTTTTATGCATCCCATAAGCGAGATGCCCCTCAATTGCCTGGAAAGCTGTATCGATGCGGAAAACCCCAAGCGATTTGAGGATGCCACGGCCGGGGAGTTTTTACATGAGCGATTGATAGAACTGGGATTGATCAAGGCGTGACCATGGATTTACAGGACCAGCTAAAAAATCTTTTCCCTGACCATGTCCCCGAGGAAGTGCCCCTTCCTGAAAAAGAGAGTACTGATATATGGATGCAGGAGGCACCCATTATCTGTAAGTATGAGAAACGCAAAGGCAAACCAGTCACAATCTTGGAGGGCTACAATGGCAGTGATGGTGATTTCAAGAAACTGACAAAGCACATAAAGACCTCCCTAAATGTGGGGGGAAGCCATAAAAAAGGCCATATCATTGTGCAGGGGGACTATCGGGACAAAATCATGGATATGCTTAGAGCCCTAGGGTTCTCCGTGAAAAGGGTTGGAGGCTGATTTTTTTACTGTTTTCCCAAAAAGTATAAAAGGCCCCGACGTTCACCGTCGGGGCCTTTTCTTTGTTCCTTTTTTCCTTTCCTTGCGGGCCTACCGTATCACCACCCGTTTGGTGTGGACCTCCCCGTCCAGGGTGGCCACCACCAAGGTGTAGGTGCCACTGGGAAGGTGCACCAGGTCCATGTCATGGTAGTACCAGTGCCCCTCGGATAGGA
>JBFOLQ010000645.1:0-3328 GCA_040830145.1 Flavobacteriaceae bacterium
AAAATGTACTCCCCATTATCATAGGTCTTACTATAATCATAGGCCCAACGGTGTACTTCTGGTATTGGTCCGTCCCAGTTACCATGTATATGTTTCACTTCAGCCGTCCATTCCAACGTAGTGGCATTCCAAGGGTTCTTAGGGCCTTTCTTGCCATAGAATATGCTGCGGACAAAGTTAAAGGCAAATACCAACTGGGCGCCAGCTGTGATAATAGCAAATACGGTCATAAGTACTTGTACATCCGTTAAATCATCGAACATTGGGAAGGCCGTATTTTCATAATATCTTCTAGGCACCCCTGCCATACCCACAAAATGCATGGGGAAGAATATTCCGTAGGAGCCTACTGCCGTAATCCAAAAATGCACATAGCCCAAATTCTTACTCATCATACGGCCTTGGAACATTTTTGGGAACCAGTGGTACACCCCCGCAAAGAGTCCATATAGTGCCGAAATTCCCATTACAAGGTGAAAGTGCGCCACTACAAAATAGGTGTCGTGTACATTGATGTCCAGGGCACTGTCACCCAAGATAATCCCTGTAAGTCCCCCGGTGATAAAGGTAGATACCATTCCAATGGAAAACAGCATGCCCGGGTTCATCTGAAGGTTTCCTTTCCAGAGCGTCGTTATCCAGTTAAAGGCCTTCACAGCAGAAGGAATGGCTATCAGAAGGGTGGTAAAGGTAAATACCGATCCCAAGAAGGGATTCATTCCGGAAATGAACATATGGTGTCCCCATACAATGGTGGACAAGAATGCAATGGCTATGATGGAAGCTACCATGGCCCGATATCCGAATATGGGCTTACGGGCATTCACAGCCATAACCTCGGACACTATTCCCATCGCTGGAAGAATCACAATGTATACCTCGGGGTGGCCCAAGAACCAAAAAAGGTGTTCAAATAATACTGGGGAACCTCCCTGATAATGTAAAACCTCTCCTTGGATGAATATGTCCGATAGGAAAAAGGAAGTCCCAAAGCTCCGGTCCATAATCAATAACCAAGCCGCTGACAGTAATACGGGGAAGGATACAACCCCTATGATGGCCGTTACGAAAAAAGCCCAAATGGTCAACGGTAATCGAGTCATGGACATACCCTTGGTACGGAGGTTGAGTACTGTGACTATATAGTTCAATGACCCCAAGAGCGAAGAAGCAATAAAGATAGCCATGGAAACCAACCATAGCGTCATCCCAGCCCCTGATCCCGGCTGTGCCATGGGCAGGGCACTCAAAGGTGGATAAATAGTCCACCCTGCCGCTGCAGGACCCGCCTCCACAAAGAGTGAAATGACCATAATCACACTTGAGAGAAAGAACAACCAGTATGAAATCATGTTCAGAAAGCCCGAAGCCATATCCCTGGCACCGCATTGTAATGGAATCAGTAGGTTACTAAACGTACCACTAAGACCTGCCGTCAACACAAAGAATACCATAATGGTCCCATGGATGGTCACCAAGGCCAAATATACATCGGCGTCCATAACACCATCCGGGGCCCATTTGCCCAACAATGCCTCAAAGACCGGGAAGGACTCCCCAGGCCAGGCCAATTGCATCCTAAAAAGGATCGACATGGCAATTCCCACAGCACCCATGATCAGTCCCGTAATCAGGTACTGCTTGGATATCATTTTGTGGTCCTGACTAAATATGTATTTGGTAATGAAGGTCTCCTTATGGTGATGATGTCCATGATCGTCGTGGTGATCGCTATGGTGTTCGTGAGCAGACATATCTTATCTTATATTATTTGTTCAGTTCTTAATTTGAAGCCATTGACGCGCCGAAAGTTTTTTGTTCGGCCATCCATGCATTGAATTCCTCCTCGGTCTCTACAATAATTTTCATTTGCATGTTGTAGTGCGATTTGCCACAAATCTTATTACACAACAACACATAATCAAACTCCCAAGGGTCAGAATTAGGCACTCCCTTGGCCGCCTTTTCCGCCCTGATTTTATTGGTACGCTTCACCTTATCCACAACATCGGGGTCCTGCCGCATTTGTTCAGTGGTCTTTGTAGGTGTAAAGGAAAACTCCGTAATCATACCGGGCACGCAGTTCATTTGGGCTCTAAAGTGCGGAAAATAGGCTGAATGCAGTACATCCTGGGAGCGGAACTTAAAATTCACCTTTCTCCCTACGGGCAAATGCAGTTCTTTTACAATGACATCATCATTTGCGTAAGAATCGGCTACATCAATCCCCAAAATATTGGCTTTATCAATATCGATCAAACGTACATGGGCATCTCCCAATACGTTATCAGTACCCGCATACCGGGCCGTCCAATTAAACTGTTGCGCATAGAGCTCTATCACAATGGGATCTCCTTCATCATTGATATCCGTTATTTCTGTCCATTGCAACAATCCATAAATAATCAATCCGGCTAAGACAATCGCCGGGATAATGGACCATATCATCTCCAATTTCGTACTATCGGCAAAGAATCGGGCTTTCTGTCCTTGCCTTCCCCTATACTTAAAGGCATAATAGTGCAACAGTGCCTGGGTAATCGTCTGCACCACAAAGATGATGGCCATGGAAATCCACATCAATTGGTCATAGTCCTTCCCGTGTTCCGAAGCAGCTTCAGGCAAGAGTACCTTTCCATACTTGGCAAAACTAAAAATGGTAATACCATAGATAAAGACCAAAAAGGCAAACATCAAATACCCATTGGTCTTGTTGTCCTGATCGTTTGCTATTTCCTGGCGTTCGTTCCTAAGCTGAGAAAGTTCAAAAATCTTGGCCATTTGCCATACGGCTATGGCCACAAGTACCAAAACAGCTAATGTCAATAGAGTCGTCATCGTATGTATATGCTATTATGCTTTCTTAATAATGAAAATGCCTACTTTCCTCAATAAAGGGGTTCCGTTTTGGAACCAAAGGCGCCTTGGTCAACTCGGTAAAAACCACAAATACAAAGAGGCCCGCAAAGAACAGAACTGCTCCGATTTCAGCCATACCAATACCCCATTGGTCTCCAACGGTAGCCGGCATTACCATATTGAAAATGTCAAAATAATGCCCGATTAAAATCACGATTCCCGTTAAGATCACAAACCAATTAATGCGTTTATAGTCACTGTTCATCAGCAGCAGTAGCGGGAAAACAAAGTTCATGGCCAACATACCAAAGAAGGGCAATTTATAATCCTCGATACGGGTCACAAAATAAGTTACTTCCTCAGGTATGTTCGAGTACCAGATAAGCATAAATTGGGAGAACCATAGGTAAGTCCAAAAAACACTGATACCGAACATGAACTTGGCCAAATCATGGATATGACTATCATT
>JBFOLQ010000646.1:0-2482 GCA_040830145.1 Flavobacteriaceae bacterium
CAAGGATACGTCTTCCATGGTAAACTGGATTTTGTCCGTTGGCCGGCCACATCCCAAAATCAACAACACCAATGATACCCCAATCGTAAATTTTCCCATAAGGATATCCCTATTTAAATTGCTGGATGACCTCCCATTGTTCGGGTGTAATGGCAGGACCGTCAAAGAATGCCACCCCCAGAGCCCCATTGTCCTTGGCCTCCTGCATGGCCTCCCTTACATCCCCGACGGACATTCCAGGCAAATAAAGACCTGTGTGCAGCTGGGTATCCCTACCTCGTAAATCACTTATTCCCTGACGGGTGGCATAACCGATCCAATCTATTTCCTCATTGTAAAAATTGTGATAGATCATGGGCAATACCACATCTATCTGCCACTTATCCCATCGCTGACGTACCATATGGTCCGCCATTTCAGGATAGGGAAACACGGCCGCAGTCAATTTTTTTCCATGGGCATGTGCAATTTTATAGGAAGCATCCACCACTTTTTTCACTTGGTTCAGTCTAAAGTTCTTCCATTCAATATCTATGGATGGGTTCTCCAATTCCCGTGGATCTTTATGATGTATCTTCTTGAACTCCTCAGCACATACCTCACAATAACAGAAATCAAACCGGGGCAGTTCCACTTCCTGTTTCAAATTGTACTTTGGCAATAGTCCAATAGGCAAAAAGATATCCGAATAACGTATATAATCCAAGTGTACACTGGCCACCCCATCAACTTCGGCAAGGCCCTCGACCAGACTTAATATATGGTTTCTTGAGGCTTCCCGGGTTGGGCAAAGCCATTTGTAATAGCCTACATAGGGAGGATCATCAAAACACGATTTTCCGTCCCGACTCACCGAGTACCATTCCGGATGCTGTTGCGCTATGGAATCACCCGGGCGATTCACCGTGAACATCCAGGCGTGTACCTCCAGGCCCTGGTTCTTGGCCAAGGGCACCAACCGCTGCAATAACACGGGATCAGTGCCCGTATTGATCAACACGGCATCAATACCATGGTCTGCATATTTTTTAAACTCCTCCGAAAAAAAGGAATCGGTCTTTTTTGCATTTGCGGTAAACCACGTCCATTTTTTAAACCCAGGAAGTACTTCGGCCGTGGATTGTTCCTGTACTTCTTCCTTGGTAGTTGTCTCCTTACAGGATATCACTATAAGCAGCAAGGCCAACAAGCCCCATACACTTTTACCTGTCTTATTTTTCAAACGTCTTAAATTTCCCATCTTCTGATATTGCTATTGTATTTCCCGTCAATGGATTGACCGTTATAAGGTTCCAACCCCTCTTATGCTCCTCAATCCGTACTGAGAACGTATCTCCCTCCACTTGCAATGGCGTTGATTCCAACGTCTTTTTTGTAGCCCCGAAATCCTTGCTTTGCAATAATTTTCGATACGCCCCATAGAGTACATACTTAATCTTATCATCGGGACTGATCTCAAAAGAAGGCTTCTCTTTGAAAGGGGCATCGGTAAAATAGACATACCCCCAATGCTCAGGTTCATGCATATTAATGACCCATTGGGGCGACCATACCCAATTATATTCTGGCAAAAACGTGCCCCCGGCATCCTTTTTTCGCGAATAACGTCCTTTGTCGTCCAGTTCAAAATCCCAATTAACACGGGAAAAATTGATACGCCAGTACTCGTTTAGGGGCACTGTCCCTTTTTTTGCAGCTTCGGTAATGGCATTCCATGGAAAGGCAATTTCCACGGACCATCCCCTATCAAAATCCCTGGAATCGTTTAAACTGCCATCAATATGTACGGCCGTCTTGAGTCCCGTAATATCCCAACTGTCCAATACAATATTGCCGTTGCGATAGGGCTTGGTGAGAAAAAGGTCCCATTGGGTATTCAGGGCATTCATCTCAAATTCCATATACCCATGTGTATCCCCATCCGGGTCAATGAATATCTCAAAATCATTATTGTAAAATATGACCGTATCACGTTGCTTTAGTGTGCCCCACACATGGGGTTCTTCCATCTCGGCATAAAAATAGAGATAGGAATCGTCCCATAACATTTTCATTCGGGTCCGGTATGTGGGTATCTTGTCCCCCTCAATATCTATGAAGTCATCACTCCATGGCGCCTTTTCCCAGCTCTCTTCCTTCGCTTGACCATCAATGGCAATGGGTCCCATGGCTTTATGGGATACATATTTCTTGGGAATTTTTTGCCCTGTTAGCCCAGAACAGGCCAAAAAGCATCCCATGGATACCAATAACAACACCCATGGCATTATTTTAGCCGAAAACGTTTTCGAAAAAAATATATTCCTATTCATATACCCATACCTTTTGGACCGTTTTAATCAGTGGTACATCAAAACTTCATAAGGTCCTCAAAACCTGCCCGAAACGAAAATTACTATTTTTACCCCTATTCAATAGCTATTTAGACAAACGACCCACCAAAAACCCCGAACGTCAAAAAAGAATAGGACCAGACAGGAAA
>JBFOLQ010000647.1:0-4717 GCA_040830145.1 Flavobacteriaceae bacterium
AAGAAATTTAGTATTGTGGTCAGATGTCGTAGGAGTAGACCCTGAAATAAACCAAAGTGGTGTGGCCAATGGTTTTGGGATTGATTATTTCACCAATCCAACAACGAAATCATATGTATTCACCGTTAAAATCAACTATTAATTTTGACACTTAAAGCCATGAAAAACAGTAAATATATAGTAGTAATACTAACCTTTCTTATTTGGGGTTGTGATTACGGTGATTTGAACGACAATCCCAATGCCCCCACCCAAGTACCTGAACTTTTGACCTTGACCGGTACCATGTTGGCCGATGTAAGTATAAATGCAAGTCATATAGAACGTATTTCCGGAATGTGGTCCGGGCAATATAAAGGACTTCAGAATCTGTTGGAAGGCATTTATAATTACAATATTTCCACGGAGGAATCCAATGGGGCTTGGGAACATGTTTATAACGGCATTATCGCCCAAAACAGGGTAATTCAAGAAGGACTGTCAGATGATTTGTTAATCATTGGCATTACAAAAGTCATTGAAGCCCATGCCGTGGGAACCGCATGCTCCAATTGGGGAAATATCCCCTATGCCGAAGCTGTTGAGGGAATAGACGACCCCAAGTTTGATTCTCAAACAGAGGTGTTTTCCCAATTACAATCACTATTGGACAGTGCCATTTCAGACTTAAATGGAACGGATGGATATGCCCTGGAACAGGACATTTTCTATAACGGTAATAAGGTCAGTTGGACTCAGCTGGCTTACACCTTAAAGGCTAGGTACTATATGTTGGTAAAAGATTATGCCGCTGCTTTTCAAGCTGCCAAAAACGGAATATCGTCCACCGATCACTCCATGAAATTCAATCCTCCGGGTACCGTTTTGGGCAATCAAAATCTATTGTACGAACTGCTGTCCGGTTCCAGGGCAGGAGACTTGGGACCAGGGGATTATTTGACCGATCTTTTAAGTAGTACTTCCGCCATCTCCAGGAACAACACCAAGACAAATGAGGATGCACGGAGCAAATACTACTATTTTGATGCCAACGGTGGAAATGAAACAGGTGTGGCCGCAGCTACTGCGCCCATGCCCCTGGTCACCTATGAAGAAAATGTATTGACCTTAGCGGAGTGCGCCGCAAGGACCGGTACTTTTAACGAAGCCCTTGGTTATCTGAATGAATTAAGAGCTTTTTTGGCATCTGGGGAAGCGTTTGAAAAAGTTGATTCCGGTGACATTTTGATGTATGATGCTTATGATGCTTCTGATTTTGACCCTTCGGGAATAGAAAATATGGACAGCATAGACCCAACCAGAGCTTTGCTTCGAGAAATCATCGAAGAACGATACATATCTGGTTATGGGACTTTTGTACCATGGAATGATGCCCGAAGGCTACGCAAATCAGACATGGATGTTTCCGTACCCTTTCCCTTGAACAATACTTCCGTCACCCAATACCCAGAACGGTTTTTATTGTCCCAAAATGAGTTGAATTCAAATTCAAATGCGCCGGCCTCATTGACCATTTTCGATGTGACGGAAGTAAATCAGTAAAAGCCCTTCGATTAATTGAGTTAGTTTTATTTAGAGGGGGCATTGTGAATAACGATGCCCCCTTTGTAACCCCATTTTCAACATGATAAAAGTTATACAAATAGGCTTGGGTCCCTTAGGGATTCAAATTGCAAAATACATACAGGAAAAAGAAGGCGTTGAAACCATTGCCGGAATAGATATCGACCCACACATTTCAGGAAAGACACTCCATGACCTGGATACAGAGTTATCTAAAGAAGTTAAGGTGTTTCCATCACTGGGAGATGCCATTGAAGGTTTAGATCAAACTCCCGATGCGGCCATTGTAACCACGGTTTCCAGTCTTAAGAAGCTTATCCCTCAAATTGAACAGTTGGCCAACAAGGGCATTTCCGTGGTTTCCACCTGTGAAGAATTGGCCTATCCATGGGATACGGAGCCCGTTCTGAGCCAGGAGTTAGATCAGTTGTGCAAAAAAAATAACATCGCCTGTCTGGGTACCGGCGTCAACCCTGGTTTTCTAATGGACTACTTACCTTCTGTCCTAAGCTCAGTCTGCAAGAATGTGGATGAGATTATTGTTGAACGTGTGCAGGATGCATCCGCCAGACGAATCCCCTTTCAAAAAAAGATTGGCGCCGGATTGGACTTGAAGGCTTTTAGGGATAAAGAAAAAGAAGGCAGTTTAAGACACGTAGGTTTGTCTGAATCAGTATATTTATTGGCAAAGGCCCTGGACCTGAAATTGGATGAGGTCACGGAGAGCCTGGAACCAATCGTTGCGGAGACCCCGTTTAAATCGGACGCCATGAGTATAGACCAAGGGAACGCCAGAGGTGTTGAACAAATATCCATTGGTTATTTCAAGGGGGAACGCAAACTAAAAATGCATTTTAGGGCCGCCTTGGGCGAGCCGCGTTCATTTGATAGAATCACAATAAAGGGAACACCCTCTTTTGTATCTGAAATAGACGGTGGTGTCAATGGTGATATAGCTACCTGCGCCGTAACAATCAATTGTTTGAAGAACATTGTGAAGATTCCGTCTGGTTTACATACGATGATAGACACACCTGTTCCCGGATATTTTGCATAGACCGATACAACCATGAAGTGGACCCTATTTGTATTGATTCCCCTTTTCTTTTCGTGTGCCAAAAAGAACCTGGATGTTGACATCCTCATTGAAAATGGAACCGTTTATAATGGAGTGGATACAATTCCCCGTGTCAGCTCCATCGGCATTAAAGCCGATACAATTGTTTTTATCGGGAATCCCGACCAACTATCAATATCAGCCAAAAGAACCATTGATGCCACCGGAATGGTGGTTTCCCCTGGATTCATAGATCCCCATACCCATGCCGATAGGGAGCTTGTAAATTCAGAGGAGGCCCATAACACCCCTTTTCTTTTCCAAGGCATTACCACGGTTGTGGTGGGGAATGATGGTGAGAGCGTTTACCCCACTACCAAGTTTAAAGCACTATTGGAAAAGCATGGTATGGGTACCAACGTGGTTCCCCTAGTGGGCCATGGTACCATTAGGGAGCAGGTTATGGGCAAGAGTGATAACCAAGCAGATGCAGCACAAATAGAGCAAATGCAACAGTTGGTACAGCAAGAAATGGATGCTGGGGCCTATGGTATGTCCACAGGATTGTTTTATGCCCCCGGAAGCTATTCAGAAACAGATGAGGTTATCGCCTTGGCAAAAACGGTGGCCCAAAACAGTGGTATTTACGATACCCATCTTCGCGATGAAAGTTCTTATACCGTAGGCTTGATTCCGGCAGTACAAGAAGCCATAGAAATTGGCAGACAGGCAAAAATCCCGGTGCATATTTCGCATATCAAATGTCTGGGCACCGATGTTTGGAGACAAAGTGATACCCTTATTACCATGATAGAGAATGCACGGAAACAAGGAATTGGGGTTTCTGCCAACCAATATCCCTATGATGCTTCCGCTACCGGCCTAAAATCCGCAGTTGTGCCCAGATGGGCTGAAAGTGGCGGTATGGATTCCTTATTTATCCGTTATGAAAACCCAATGATCAAACCCCGAATCTTAAGGGAGGTAAAGGCCAATATAGCACGCCGTGGCGGTCCCGATAAACTATTGATCGTAAAATCCCCAGACCCACTCTTTACTGGAAAAAATCTGTTGGAAATATCCGATAGGTTGGACGTGCCTCCGCAAGTAGCCGTATTCAAAGTACTTGAAAAAGGGTATGCAAGGGTGGCATCCTTTAACATGCACCCTTATGACATACAAAATTTCATGAAACAGCCCTGGGTAGTCACCGGCTCCGATGGAAACACCGGGCACCCAAGAAAGTATGGCTCATTCCCGAGAAAATATCACCGCTATGTAAAAAAAGAAAAGTTGATGTCCCTGGGAAGGTTTATCCATCAAAGTGCCGCAGCCACAGCTGAGATTATTGGCATCTATCATAGGGGGCAACTAAAAAAAGGAAACTTCGCGGACATCATCATTTTCAACCCCGATACCTTTAGGGACGTGGCCGATTATACCGATGCATTTCAATTATCGGAAGGGCTTCTTTTCAGCATCATCAATGGGAAACTAGCAGTGGATAAGGGTGTGTTCACAAATGATTTGCATGGACGGATACTTCAAAAGGGGCTTGATTAGCATTTCACCCGAAACCCAGGCCAGTACCTACCCCATGGGTACGTGTCCTGTTTTCTATCCGGCACCCTAATTGCGGTTTACGTACTTGTATATTAAAAACCCGAAAGCACTTGGTCCCCTAGGTCCTTCTCGATGACCATGTTAGGTGAATTTACCATATTTTCGTAGAAATCATAGTACTATGTTTAGTACCGTACTTGAAGTACATTGGACAACCCTAGAAAATGAGTGAACCATACACTAAATGTATGGAACAACACGGAAGAATTATGACAGCACCTATTAAAGTTCCAGTTGATTTACAGCCATTCATTGAAAAGCTGTCTGGATTCCCACAAAAGAGTTTTGACGCTGTTTCTTCCCCCAAACCAAAACCCACAAAAAAGAAAAAATGAGAATATGAAATATACTTGCTCAGTTGAGATAAACTTGCCTATTGACAAAACGGTTGAACTTTGGCAAGACGAAACTAATTTTAAAGAATGGCAAGATGGATTTGAAAGTATTGAGCCTTTAAGCGGTACGGCAAATACC
>JBFOLQ010000648.1:0-5044 GCA_040830145.1 Flavobacteriaceae bacterium
AAGGGTTTCCAAGAGGTGCCATGAAATGGCCTCCCCCTCTCGATCCTCATCACTGGCGAGCCATATGGTCTCAGCCTTTTTGGCCATTTCCTTTAGTTTCTTCACCAAGGCTTTCTTTTCCTTGTCCACTACATATTTTGGAACAAAGCCGTTTTCAACATCGACCCCCAATTCCTTAGTGGGCAAATCGGCAATATGCCCAAAACTGGATTCAACCTTGAAATCCTTACCTAAAAATTTTTCAATGGTCCGAGCCTTTGCAGGCGACTCCACTATTACCAAATTTTTCGCCATCCTTCGGTTTTTCAGTCAACAAAAGTAGTTCAAAATTTTGATTGCGATTATCAATCCAATCCTTTGGGCAATAAAAACGCCCCTAAGTGGGGCGTTCGTATCCATGCTTCAAAAAATCTGATTTTTTACCCTTTAATTTAACATAAGGGTACTTAAATGCTCAATCCCGTCATCAGCATACCGATATTGGTAGAGCGTGCCATCCCCAACCATGAGCAACGTAGATTCCAAGGGAATCACATCAAAGGTATTTATATCCTTGAAATGGTTTAATTGGGGAAGGTCCGGGACATTTGATTTATCGTACACCTTTAACCCAGCCTTGCCATCACACACAAACAATTTATCGTCTTTGATTCCCAATCCATAAGGTTCTTCCATGGGATAGATGACCTTGAGTTCCGGGCTTTCGATTACAGATATGTCGATAATGAAGAGGCCACTTTCCGTGGCTCCACATCCGTTGCCACCACGTAGGGTCACATAAGCATACCGATCATCTACCACGACGGGATCGCAGGCGGTCCCATGCGCAAATTCCGATATAAAAGTGGGAGTCGCCGGAGTTGAGATATCATAGATGTACATTCCGCGCATACTGCCCAGAAAAAGATGGTCGCCCTTATTGAATATGGTCTCAATATCAAACCCCGCATGTACATCCTCCAGGGACTTGGGGTCTTCCAAATCTGAAATATCAAACACATTGATGCTGTGGCTATCGACGGCGTACAGATATTCATCCACAATCTTAAAACGGGCCAGCGACCCTCCTTGGCCCGTACCCGCATCCACATTGGCCGCCTCAAAAAGGACATCGTTGCGAGCCCCGTATTTTTCGTTATACTCATCCTCGGTCATGTTAACCGGTACGACATCCCACCCTACCAAAATCTCGTTTTCATAATCAATATCCTCCCAGTCAAAGGCCTGGACCCCAGCGGGCCATACCACATTATCCCCCAGAACGCTCTCAAGACGCGCCACTTGCTCTACCTTGTTCAAATCCCCTATATAGAGTACCACTAGGTCTGAAACACTGTCAGCATACAGATAATCATCCTTGATGGAGATATCCACATTCCCCGGAATCTTGATAAAAGACACCTTCCTTGGATTGCTGGGGCGGCTATTGTCTATCACATGGACGCCCTCATACTTATCATTGATAAAAATGTAATTCTTATATGCATAAATCTTCCCTGATTCCCCTATGGGTTGGGGACCTATGATGTCGACGGCAGCCCTAAATTCCGCCTTTGCCATCTTTAGGGGCTTTGCAATCAAATATTCTTGACGGTCCGGGTCAATTCCATTGTCCTCATCACACGAGACAAAAGTCAGGGAAACGGTCAGCAGCAAAACAAGGATGATTCTCTTTTTCATAGGTGGCAGTTTTTACGTTGTTTTTAGAGTAAGATGTAAAAAACACAAAAAAGTTGCGGTTGATTGCGATATTATCAAATCAATGTCTGTTAGTCATATAGAACCATAAAAAACAATATCTTTAGCTACCAATACCAAATCAAAGAAAATGGTATTACGCGTATTTTCCTTTTGCTCTTTTATTACTTTTTCAATCCTTTTCAGAACAACGGAAGTCCTTTACGGCCTATGAGGAGAAAATTCCAGGATCTGGGATTACCATTTCCATGGTCCCCATAGAGGGAGGTTCCTTTACCATGGGAAGTGATCTGACCGAACAGGGGAGGGCACAAGATGAAGGCCCTGCCCATTCAGTGTCCGTATCATCCTTTTGGATGGCCTCACATGAAACCACTTGGGACCTCTATCATTTGTTCATGGCGCGGGAGATTGACCAAATGGGTTCCAACGGTCCTTTGGGTCATGAAGTTTCCCTTGATGTGGATGCCGTTGCCGGAGCTACCACTCCTTATGTTGAAATGAGTTTTGGCATGGGCACCGAAGGATACCCCGCCATCTGTATGACACAATATGCCGCTGTAAAATTCTGCGAATGGCTATCGGCCCTTACCGGACATTTTTATAGACTTCCCACCGAAGCCGAATGGGAATATGCGGCCCGGGCCGGAAGCCAAACCGCCTATTCCTTTGGTGATGACTCCAATAAAATAGATGACTATGCGTGGCACAAGGGTAATAGCAATGGGGCCTACCATAAGGTAGGACAAAAAAAGCCCAATGCCTGGGGGCTATATGATATGCATGGAAATGTGGCGGAGTGGTCCTTGGACCAATACAGTCAAAATACGTATCCCGAACGGGCAGGGAAAGAGGTGGCAGACCCTTGGGCAAAACCTATCAAAACGTATCCTAGGACCGTACGGGGAGGCTCGTGGAAACATGGGCCCGATCAATTGAGAAGCGCCTCTAGAATGGCTTCCCATAAGGATTGGAAAATGCGCGACCCCCAAATCCCAAAAAGTAAGTGGTGGCATACCGATGCCCCTTTTGTGGGGTTTAGGGTGGTAAGGCCCTATACGACCCCAAATGCCCAAGAGCAAAAACAGTATTGGAAAGAGAAACACACAAAATAAACCCATGAAACCGGTGGGATCAAAGTAATCTTTAGACCGACAGGGAAAATGATTATTTTACACCTCAAAGGTTGCATACCCGCCCTAAACAAGCCAAAGGGTGACCATCTCAAAAACAATAAAAATATACCGATGAAAACAACCACCAAAAATCAAGGAAAAGGGGTGATTGGCCGTAGGTCATTTGTAAAGACAACGACCATGGCGAGCGGTGCCTTAATGGCCACTACCCTACCATTGGGGGCCATGGCCCAAGTCAATTCGGCCAAAAAATTAAAACTGGCCGTAGTGGGCTGTGGTGGTCGTGGCACAGGAGCTACCGTGCAGGCCCTTACTGCCGATCCCGATGTGGAGCTGGTGGCCATGGCCGATGCTTTTGAAGATCGTTTGGAGGGTAGCCTTGCGGCCATACAGGAACACTTAGCCGAAACCCGTAAGATCCATGTAAGTGAAAAGAACCGTTTTACCGGCTTCGATGCCTATAAAAAAGCCATAGACCAAGCAGATGTGGTCATTCTCGCCACCCCACCCGGGTTTCGCCCCTTACATTTTGAGTATGCCATTGATCAGGACAAACATGTGTTCATGGAAAAGCCGGTTGCCACCGATTCCATGGGGGTACGCAGGGTCCTTGAATCTGCCAAGATTGCCAAACAAAAAAAATTAAACGTGGTAGTGGGCCTGCAACGCCATTACCAGAACAAATATCTGGCCCTACACAAACAGGTCATGAATGGAACCCTGGGTCAAATTGTTTCAGGGCAGGTGTATTGGAACGGTGCCGGGGTTTGGGTGCGTCCACGTACCCCGGAACAGACCGAAATGGAATACCAAATGCGCAACTGGTATTATTTCAACTGGCTGTGTGGGGACCATATCCTGGAGCAGCATATCCACAATATTGATGTGGCCAACTGGTTTTTGGGCGAATACCCTATTGCCGCGCAGGGAATGGGCGGGCGTGAAGTACGGAACGGAAAGGATCATGGGGAAATCTTTGACCACCACTTTGTGGAGTTCACCTACCCCTCAGGGGCCGTCATCTCAAGTCAATGCCGCCACCAAAAAGGGTGCATGAACAAAGTGGATGAAATCTTCCACGGCACCAAAGGCCGTCTAGTGGCCAGTGCCGGGACTATTACCGACTTGAAAGGGAACCCACTTTTTGACCATCAGAAAAACATAGGGGACCAAAAAGACCCCAACCCCTATCAGGTAGAACACGACCGTCTTTTTGCCGCCATCCGGTCCAAGAATGAGGTGTTGGCCGATGCGGAAAATGGCGCCAAGGCAACCCTTAGTGCCATTATGGGTCGTATGGCAACCTATTCAGGGGATATCATTACGTGGGAGCAGGCCATGGACTCTCCCCAACAATTGGTGAAGGATGATCTAGACTGGAATTCCCAGCCCCCGACCCAACCGGATGCCAACGGAAAATACCCCATACCCATACCCGGAAAAACAGCCTTCGGTTAAAACATGACAAGAATGAAACGAAGAACATTTATCAACCGATGTACTGCGGCCAGTGCTGCTGTTGGCCTTGTCCCACATGCTTGGGGGCAAAATGAAAGCCAAAAAATCCCGGCCCAACCGTTTAACCTAAATTATGCCCCCCACTTGGGCATGTTCAAAAACTCAGCGGGGGAAGATCCCATTGACCAACTGGTCTATATGGCCGACCAAGGGTTTAAGGCCTTTGAGGACAATGGGATGAAAGGACGTGATAAAGCCCTCCAAGAAAAAATGGCCCGAACCATGGCCAGAAGAAACATGGACATGGGGGTATTTGTCGCCCATACCATTTCATGGAAAAAGCCCAATTTGGCAAATGGGGATTTGGCACTTCGGGAAAAATTTCTTCGGGAAATCAAGGAATCGGTTGAAGTGGCCAAACGTGTAAATGCCCATTGGATGACCGTGGTTCCTGGCCATGTGGACCTTCGACAAAATATGGGATACCAAACGGCCCACGTGGTGGAATCCCTAAAAAGGGCCTCTGAAATTCTGGAGCCCCATGGGCTTATCATGGTGCTTGAACCCTTAAATTTCAGGAACCATCCCGGACTGTTTCTAAGTGGCAGTCCCCAAGCCTTTGAGATCTGTAAGGCCGTTGATTCCCCATCCTGTAAAATCCTTTTTGTTATTTATCACCAGCAGATTCAAGAAGCGAACCTGCTCCCCATCATTGATGCCTGCTGGGATGAGATTGCTTATTTTCAAATTGG
>JBFOLQ010000649.1:0-13004 GCA_040830145.1 Flavobacteriaceae bacterium
GACCGTATCTCAAATCCCATGTGTTGGGGGGTTATCCGGGTTAGGTTTTTGGGGTTCGACAAAAATTGCCACGCCTCTTCCACACTGGTGGATAATTGTTGTATGGTATGTATTTGGTACAATTTCATAGCAGATGTCTAGTAAACACAAAATGATTGATGTGTATGTATGGGAGCCCTAAGAATGGGATTCCCTTTGGTTATGCTAAAACTAGGGATTTAAGAGTTTATTAACAAGCTGCATGTAGGTTTATGGTTATATTGGAAAAACTTTAAAACAACTGATCATGAAAAAATTACTTCTTTTATGCTTTCTCGCCGTGGTATCGGTTGAGGCCCAGATAAAAACACCGGACCTAAGCCCTTTTTCCAAATTGGAACAGGCCGTAGGATTAACAGACGTAACCGTTGAATATTCTAGGCCCTCTATGAGGGGTCGTACCATTTTTGGTGGATTGGAGGAATATGGGAAAATATGGCGTACTGGTGCCAATGCCCGAACCAAAATCAGCTTTAGTAATGACGTTACGGTTGGGGAACAAGAACTAAAGGCCGGTACCTACGCTATTTTTACAAAGCCAATGCCCGATACATGGGAGGTGTATTTTTATACGGAACACCAAGGTGGAGGCACTCCCCAAAAGTGGGATGATAGTAAAGTGGCTGCGAAAACCTCTGTTGATGTCATTAAAATGCCGGAGGGGATTAAGATTGAGACTTTCACGATTACCATAGACGATATTACCAGCAATGGTGCCGTTATCGGTATGATGTGGGATAATGTCTATGTCGGGGTACCCTTTACCGTTCCTACCGATAAAACAGTTGCGGCCAACATCGATAAAGTAATGGGAGGTCCCGATGCAATGGATTATTACACCGCTGCTACGTACTACTTCAATGAAGGAAAGGACATAGCTAAGGCCCAAGAATGGGTAAACAAGGCCATTTCCATGATGGATGAGCCCCGTTTTTGGCAGTTGCGACAACAGTCCTTGATTTTGGCCAGGGCCGGTGACAAAAAAGGAGCTATTGCCGCTGCCAAAAAATCCCTTAAGGCGGCCCAAGAGGCAAATTATGAACCGTATATAAAAATGAATACGGAGTCCCTTAAGGAATGGGGTGCCATGTAGGCCAAGTATCAAAAAATTCAGTACCTTGTAAAGCCCTGACATAAAAAAGTGTCGGGGTTTTTTTTGTGTCAACCAAACAGCAGTTGGGACGGTACAGACTATATGTTTTTATGGAAAATTAATGGATATGCAAACAAGAGCTTACCTGATATACTTCTGCCGATTCGTGGGGCTACTATCCGTAGGAACCTTCCTCATGGGTTGCAACGGGACTCCCAAAACAAAGGAATCCAAATCGGAGGGTCCACAGCGCCCCAATTTTATTATCATTTTTACCGATGACCAAGGATATGGCGATGTGGGGGTCTATGGTGCGGCAGGATTTAAAACGCCCCATATTGATGCCCTGGCCAGGGAAGGGGCCATGTTTACCGATTTCTATATGCCAGCATCCGTTTGTACACCCTCCCGGGCCGGACTTTTGACAGGGGCCTACCCAAAGCGGGTGGGATTGCACGAAGCGGTACTTTTTCCGTTTTCCAAGACCGGATTGAACCCCAATGAGGTAGTGTTACCGGAACTGTTATCCCCATTGGGCTATACTACGGGCTGTATTGGAAAATGGCATTTGGGCCATTTCCCAGAGTTTATGCCAACCAACCAGGGGTTCGACTTTTTCCACGGGGTCCCTTATTCCAATGATATGGATGGCTATCTGTATAAGGAACCTCCGTTTCAATCCCCTCCCTTGCCCATATATAAGGGCGAAACGATGGTAGCCCAAGGAACCGATCAAGATTCCCTGACGATACGATGGACAAATGCCGCCAAACAGTTCATCACAAAAAATAAGGACGCTCCCTTTTTTCTGTATTTGGCGCATAATATGCCGCATTTACCGTGGCATGTCTCAGGAAAATTCAAGAACAGTAGTGAACGGGGAATTTATGGGGATGTTATCCAAGAAATCGATTGGAGTGTGGGCCAGATCATGGCGGTTTTGGAGGAAAATGACCTGGATGATAATACCGTACTCATCTTCACCTCGGACAACGGGCCTGTGACCCATCTGGAGAATGGAGGCTCTGCAGGACCTTTACGAGGGGCCAAGGCCACTACTTGGGAGGGGGGCATGCGCGTTCCCTGTATTGTAAGATGGCCCAAGAGAATAAAGCCCGGTACCACCATATCGGAAATAGCTACGGCCATGGACTTCTATCCTACCATTGCCTCCCTGGCTGGTATTGAGGACATGGGTGGACATACCATTGATGGGCATGATATGAGTGCATTGCTTTTTGGTTCGGAAGGGGCAAGGTCCGGATACGATGCCTTTTATTACTATGGCCGGAATGGTGACCTTGAGGCCATACGGGAAGGGGATTGGAAATTACACCGTACGAAATACGATTTCCGAACGCGCACCTATGATGACAGTTTGAGGCTCTTTAATCTGAAGCGTGATATGGCAGAGAGTACCAATGTGGCTGAATCGTATCCTGAAATTGTAAAGCGCTTATCCCTAAAAATGACCGAATTTGATAAAAAAATTACGTCGGAGGCCCGAGCTGTCGGAAAATTGGCTGGGGAATAGTACTGCATCGCATTCGTACGAGCTTTAAAGAATATCTTTTCAAGATTGACTGAGGCATACCAGTTCCAATGGTATTCTTTTCGTATCACATCCACGCCTCTATGGGGTAAGGGTGACGATTTGTTGCAAGACATTGAAATAAGGATGGTCTGATAGTGGGGTCATAGGAACCATTTTGCGATTCCTTGCCCACTGCTGTAATGATTGACGCACTTTGGCATCATAACGGTCCCACTGTTGTGCGGACCAATCTATGGTTTCCCCAAGCTGTTGCATGGCCCAATAACCCGTTACCACCTGAATGCCAGTGTTGTCCTTTTGGGTTAGGGTATAATCCCGCACCTTCTTGAAATGGAATTGGGCCTTGGTGTGATTTCCCATTTTTTGATACGTCCATCCCAAAAGATAGTCCGTGATACGTTCTTCGGGATCAAAGGGTCTGCCCACGCCGATATTTTCTGGCCACTTCTTCGCATTTTTTAAAACGGCCAGGGCATCGTTCCACTTTGCGGTACGGATGTACTGCAAGGCCTCGCCTAAATGGGCCAATTCATAGATGCGCCTACTTTCAGAAGCCCCTTCAAAGGGTAAAATATTGGTTTTTTCCAATGTTTTGATACAGTCCCGATACTTATGCAATGCCAGTTCACTTTTCGCCTTTAGGAGTTCCAGGCTGTAATTTCCACGGAACTTGGCAACTGACTTTTTGGCTAGAACATAGGCCTTGGACGGATTCTTTTGGTCCAATAAAAATTTGATGTATCCCTCCCGGACATCTGCCTTTTTGGGATTGAGGGCAAGGGCCTTCTCGAAATCCATCTCGGATTGCCCAGGCTCCGTTTGTGCAAGGGCGTTCGCCCTAAAAAGATAGAATATGTAGGAATCGGGGGATTGCCCACATTCCTTTAGCATCTTGAGGGCGGGTTCTTTTTGGCCCAAGGCCCATAGGTTATGTGCCGTGTAGTATTTTAATTTCCAATGGTCCGTATGCCCACTGGCCCACAGAAGTGCCTTCAGGGTTTCCCTTCTATAGGGAAAGACAAAGTTGATGGGTTGGGCAAGTGATTTTGTGATGGCATTGCCGTTGTCTGCTATATAGGCCTGCCATAGCAAAATTTTGGCATCGGGTTGCGCGATACTTTTAAGCACATCTGCAGCAGTTTGTGGCAAGCCGTATTTTTTATAGCGCAGTGCTATGTCTAAAAGGGTCTCGTTGGGATATTCGTTATGAATGACGGGGATGTTTGGCTGACCATGCGCCATTAACCCCTTTTCAACCGATACAAAATGGTCCAAGGGGTCAATTTTCAGGATTTCTTGATAGCACTTTTCATTCCTTTCATTCTGTTGTAGAAGCCTGCTGGTGACCAGTTCCACATAGTGGGCCCTGAGATTGTCAGCGCCGAACCGTAGGGCCTTGGTGGCATATTGCTGGGCCTGGGCATAAAGGCCTTGGGAAACACAGAGTTCAGCCATTTGTGTATAGGCCGCAGCGCGGTATTTGATATCCCTGGCGGCCCATCCCAATGTTTCCAAGGCGTTGTTGGTATCTCCCAAGGCTCGGTAGGCCTGTCCGGCCCAGTAGTTGGCCTGGGCGTCGTAGGTAGCAATCTGCAATATTTTTTGGGCACTTTCCAGGGATTTTTGATACCGTCCCATGCGGTACTGCAAATCAGCCATAAGCCCGAGCCCCTCCATATGGAGGGCGTCCACTTTTAACAGGCTGTCCAATGTGGAATATGCCGTTTTGTATTCCCTGTAATGAAGGGCGTCCTTAGCCTCTTTCAATAAGGTTTGTGAGACGGACAATGTTGATTTGGAGGGTTGGAAGTCCCTTTTTAAAAGAGAAGCGTTGGAATCTGATCGGTAGTACAGTTTTTGGTCCCCCAAAATTACTTCCAGTGGTTGGTCTTGTGGAAGGGCCAGGGTAGTTTCATACACTTCCATGGTCCCCAGATCCAAGGCTTGCTCCAAAAGGATGGCACCATTGGATCGTATACGGAGTGTATCCCTAATGGGCTGTAGGGCATTCACCCCAATATACTGCGCCACTTCTTTTTTTTCATGGTTGAGAACGGCATGTTCCGATACTTCGACCATACCACCTATTTTCTTGAACGGAAACCAGAGCTCTCGCCATTGGTCAAAGACCATGGGGTCAAAGCCCATCTGGCCAATGGGATTTGTGTCCTCTGGAAAATACTGGTTCAATAAACGTCCTGCCTGGAATTCTATATATTGTCCATCCGAATCGGTCAAAAGGTCCTCCCAAATACCCCCTGAACGGGAAAGGTCCCAAAGCCAAAGTTTCTGGCCTGGTATTTCCACATGGTCCCCCCAATGGCCATATCCAAAATTTTTATCATGGTAATACCCTCCAAAGAAATTGCGCTTATCCCCAACGATGTGGTACGATTTTGAGGGACCAAAATTATTGTTACGGTAAAAGGATAGGTCTCGCCCCTCAGTATCCATCGGCCATGGGTTGGGGTTGCCCCCATGTTCCAGGTATTGATTGCCGGGGATAATAAATTCATGATCATCCGTGGCAAAAGCGGCCGCGGTCATCCAATTGTAATAAGACTGGGGCAAATCTGAGGCATTGTACCAAGATGCCAATGTTTCAAAATAGGCTTTATCAGCTTCTAGTTTTATCTCCACACGCCAAATGGTATTGGAGGGGAGGTCAACACTGCCCACAATACAACTTACACTGCCGTCCCCATTGTCCTTGGTCACATAATCCACTGGGGCAGCCGTGGAAGGGTGATGCCCAATGATCCCGAAGTTGAATTCAATACCTCCCGAGGTCCAGGGCCCCCGCATGGCAATATTTCGAAATTTGACCACTTCATTTCGGTAGATGAACTCCTCGCCCGTGGTCTTCTCAATGGCACCCCATACTTTTCCCCCTATCTCGGGCAATACCCAGACCTTGATATGGTCATTTTCAAGGGTGATAAGTTTCCAATCCTTCTTTTGGGACGTATGTGAATACCCATTGAACTTGTGATAGGGAACAATTTTGGGATTGTCGACCACAATGGGTGTGGGATTGGGGTCATCATAGGGGTAGGTATCCAAAGATATGTGGCTTTCCTGTATGGTGGCCTGCGAAAAGCAAACCCAGTATGCCATCAAAAAAAAGATTTGTAGAGTGCCTTTGAGTTCCATTATCTTGAAAATTTGTAGGTGAGGAGAGGCCCATTGTTCTGTGCCACCAATAGTATAGCGCCAGGGGTATTGTTTCCAACAATCAAGGCATCACGGACCTGTCCATGAATGTTCAGCCCCGTACGTGATGGGTCCATAGGGGAATAGTTGCCTTTTCCGTCATTCACCCAAACCTGTCCATGATTTGCATCGTAACGTCCAAATTTGACGCGGGTATCAAAAAAGTTGCCCAGTAAGAGCAGGTCCATATCGCCATCGGTATCCAAATCAAAGGGAACAATACTGTATACCGGGGCAAATTGGGCCTGTTGGGGCAATGGCTCCACAGTAAAAGTGCCGTTCCCAAGGTTTCTGATAATGGAACTTGTAAAGGTGTGGGCCTCCAGTTTTATAGCCTTTTCCAGTTCAGGACCAAATACATCTGTAATGGTCTGGGAAGCATAGTCTGCATAATTGGGATATTTATCCTTTAAGTAGTTCAATTGGGAGGTCATATCGTCCTTGGAGAATACAGGATGGTTTTTTCCGCCGATATAACTACAGAGAATAGGGTCTATGGATCCATTGTCATCAAAATCACGGGCAAAAAGTGTTACGGGTGCTGACGCACTGGCCGTGAGTTGCGAATTGGTCCCAAAATTCCCCACAGCATAATCCATATCACCATCAGTATCTATGTCAACGGGTACGATGGTGTTCCACCAGCCACTGGTATGCCCGGGACTCAATGTCCCTTCAGAAGGGGCAAAACTACCCGCTTTGTTGCTCAAGAAGGTAATGGGCATAAATTCCCCCACCACGATAAGGTCTTGGGTGCCATCACCATTGAAATCAGTAAAGAGGGCATCGGTTACCATGCCCATTTCAGCAAGCTCACCAAGTACCTCGCTCGTGGCATCAGCAAAATTTCCCTTTCCATCATTCAATAGAATCTTACTTTTGGGGGACTTTGGGTAGTTGCCAGGTATCAACCTTCCCCCTATAAAAAGATCCTGGTCGCCATCCCCGTCAATATCAGCGGCCGCCACACAAGAACCGCTAAAATCCGTCATGTGCAATGGGTTCTTGTGTTCTTTGAAGTAACCACTGCCCATATTAATGTAAAGTCGATCCCGATAATTGGAGGTGATACTATCATACTCATTGCCCCCGCTTACCACATACAGGTCAGGTCGGGAATCGCCATTGGCATCAAAGAACAGCGTACCGATATCCTCATGGAGCGCATGCTTTTTAAAGGCTGGGACATCCCTCGCTGTAAAGGTGCCGTCTTTTTGTTGTAGGAAGAGGCCCCCCGATTGGTCCTTGGCACCACCGACATATACATCCTCCAGACCATCTGCATTGACATCTGCTATGGCCATTTTGGGACCTTGGGTAGAGAGCATGTGGGGGAGGAGGGTCTCGCGTTTAAAGTCATTAAACGCATTTTCGGCATGTGTCCTGACCAGAAGGCTATCGGCGGTGGCAGCCGTAAATAGGGGAGGAGGGGGCGCCAACGGTATTTCCTCGGTAAGAACGGATTCTTGCTGATGCAACACCAAGGTTTGGTTTGCAAGGATATCCTTTTGGACCGTGATACGGCCGTTGGGCCATATAACCCTCAATTCATCCACTTGCATTTGTTTTCCCAGTCCGAAAATGACGGATGGGTCAACGGAGGATTGAAAACCGCGTGCCGTGTACAATTCACGGTGCATGGTGAGACTGTCCGTGGTAACCATCAGCTTTGCTCCAATGGCCAATGAATTTTGACCCTCACCCTTTAGTGTTATCTTTAGATAGTTGTTTTGTTCATGTAATTCACTGTTGTTTCGGTATACAAATGCTTCTTGGTCGGTGTTGTTGACCACAAGGTCATAGTCCCCATCATTGTCCAAATCGGCATAGGCCGCGCCGTTGGATAGTGATTTGCCATTTAGGCCCCATATATCCGTGGTTTTTTGAAAGGAAAGAGTGCCCGTATTTCTGTAGGCATAATTTTCCTCTATCGTGGATGGAATGTTCTCCAATAAATCTTTGATGGCTGTCTCAACACCGGAATCCATTTCCTCTAGGCGCTTTTGTACGGCAAAATTCATGAAGTCCATATTGGTATAATCGCGTTTGACACCGTTGGTCACGAAAAAATCTTGATGACCATCATTATCAAAATCGGCAAATAAGGGAGCCCAGCTCCAATCCGTGGCATGTATACCGGCCATTTGGCCTATTTCGGAAAAGGATGTCCCGTTATTCAGATGGAGCATGTTTCTCATATATTGATGGTGAAAACCTGAATTGACAAGAAATTCATACTTATCATAATTATCGGGTCCCAGTACCATTTTCTGTCTATAGTTCCCCTCAGGGAGCATATCCAACGTGACGATATCCGGTTTGCCATCATTATTGATATCGGCAATATCAGAACCCATGGAGAAATGGGAGGTATGGCCCATATAATCCTTTAGACTTTCTGTGAAGGTGCCATCTCCGTTATTGAGGTACAGAAAATCATGCTCGTGAAAGTCGTTGGATACATATATGTCAGGCCATTGGTCATTGTTGATGTCTCCAATGGATGTACTCAAACCAAAACCAAGGACACTTGATATAATGCCTGCCTCCTGACTTACATCGATGAACTTGTCGCCGTCATTACGATAGAGACGATCGGCATAATCGGGCAATGTCTTTGATCGTAAGGTGCGTGATGTACTGCGAAAACTTGAATAAGGTTGTACCGAATGGTTGAGGATAAAAACATCTAAATCCCCATCCTTGTCATAATCAAAAAAATTGGCCTCCGTAGAATAGCCAGAGTCATCCAATCCATACTCTTTGGCCTTTTCAGTAAAAGTGATTTCCCCTGAATCCGGGGAAGGACCATTATTGATGAAAAGGACATTTTTTCGTTTGCCACCTTCCTTTGCTGCAGAACGGCAGACGTAAATGTCTAAATAGCCATCTCCATTGATATCCACCATACAAGTCCCCGTATTCCAAAGTCCTTCAGCAAATACGCCGGCTTTTTGGGCGATTTCCTCGAATTTGAGATTGCCCTTATTTAGATAGAGGCGGCTCCCGACCATACTTCCTGAAAAATAAATGTCTTGGAGCCCGTCGTTGTTGATATCGCCAATGGCCACCCCCCCACCATTATAGATATTGCCATAGGTGAGAATATTGAACTCATCGGTCTCTACCACCAAATTTTTGAATGTTATGCCCGTATGGCTGGAAGGCATTTTGGAAAAGAGTTTACTAGAATCAATCCTTGTGCATGAATTCGTTACAAAAAGGATGCATACAAAGAGTATGTAAATGGTACGCATAACTATTTGGTTTGGGATAAAACTTAAAGGTAGAACTTTAAAGAAGGCATACGAACTTTTTACGGTTAAAACCGCAAATTCCCATCGGGTGGGAAATAGGTGTGTTGTATAGCAACACACGTATATTCCTTCAATGAAAAAACCTGTGGCCGAAACCACAGGTTTTTAACTCAACGCTACTAAAAATTGGGTCCGCCGGTATCCCACCATAGTCGGGTCCCTATTTCATCAGGCCCTCCTAATTTGGCAGTGGCATCGGCAACCCCATCAGGATTATTTTCCCGTTCACTATTGACAAACGGCATTCTTCGCAAGAAATCATCTGCCGCAATAACTCCCCAATCAGAGTTACTGTCATTTTGATAATTGTACGGCAATTTTGGGTAACCCGTTCTACGATGGTCTACCCATGGTTCCATGGAATCGGTATAGGCCGCAATCCATTTCTGTGTGATAATCTTCTCTAGTTTGGTTTCATTGTCAGCAGCATCGTCCCAGGCCACCGTAGTGGAAATACGACTCACAAAATCATTGGTGTCCCCGTCAGCCTTGGGGTCATCGTAATCAAGAGGCAAACTAGTATTGTCCGCAAGATAATCATCCACACCTCCAGCGCCCCATAGCTCAAATGAGGCACGCACGCCCATATCATAATGGGCACCGGCATCTCCGGCACCAGCCCATCCGCGTAATGCAGCTTCCGCCAAAAGGAAGTGTACTTCATCAGCACTCATAAGCTTACGTTGGGTAACTTTACCGGGATCATTGAAGCTAATGTCAATGGTAGAGTAATCCAATCGATCATCCTTTGCTACTAAGGTAGCACCATTGCGAATCCCCTTGTAAGGGAAATCAGGGTGGTCAGAAACCAAGGACATATCAGTTACGGGATCAAAAAATGCGTCAACCCTTGGGTCCTTATATCCACCGAGAATGGACTCCATGGTTGCACTCATACGGGTATCGTTCCATTCAAAGCAAATTACAGCGGGATGGTATTTGTTCCCGTAGTTGGAGATATTGAAGTTGTCACCGTTCGCCAATATAAGACCGGCAGTATCGGCAATGGCCTTCTCCCCTTCGGTCTTGGCCAAGGCAGGGTCTACATTGGCAACCCGTATGGCCAAACGCAATCTAAGGGAATTGGCAAACTTGGCCCATTTGGCCACATCTCCACCATAACTGGCATCAAATGCTGCCATACCTGTATAATCAGTATTGGCTTTCAAGACATTTATGATGTTGTCCAAATCAGCAAAGAATGCTTTGTACAGCTTTTCCTCACTATCGTATTCCCCTGTTTTTCCCAATCCATATTCTGTGTAAATGACAGGACCATAATATACCGCTAAACGATGCATGGAAATGATCTTGATCAACTTCGCCCATTCCACAAACACATCATTTCCATCTTCCTCAGCAATGGCAATTACTTGATTCGCGGGCGCCATTACATTGTTGTATTGTACACTCCAATAACGGTTCCAACGAATGTAATATGTGGTATTGTTCACCCCTCCGACAAAAGGTGTTGGGGTGGCCAAGTGTCTAGCATAGGAATCATTGGTCAAATTGTGGTCAATCTGGATTCCATAGATGTTTCCAAGCATGGTTGGGAAAAAGGCCCTATCGTGATTGAAGTCTTGTTTTAGCGACTCCCCTGAAATTTCATAGGGATTGGTGTTCGCCTCTTCAAAGTTGTCCATACAGGCACCTAATACCAATACCAACGACAATAGATATATATACTTTTTCATGTTCATTTTTTAAAAAGTTACTTTCAAGTTCAGTCCATAATTCCGTGTTGACGGTAGGTTAAAGTTGTCCAGACCTACAGAGTTTCTATTGGTACTCATGGCCAATTCAGGATCAAACGGTGCTTCTTTCTTTAAAAAGAACAGGTTGTTGCCTATAAAGGAAAGGGATGCCGATTTTATAAAGGACAAGTTAAGCTTTTCCATATCAAAATCATATCCCAGGGACAATTGGGCCAAGCGAATGTTGGTCCTATCGTATACATAGGCTTCACCTACCCCGTTTCTGTCACCGATAAAACGATACCACGACTCAGGATCTACACTGGTAACGGCAGCTCCTGATGATTCCACTACCCCGTTTACGGGAACGCTTCCGGCATCCCGTGCATCGGCGGTTCGCTTGGGAACCCCGGCACCATCCAACATGGATTCTGTTTTGCTGAAGACATTTCCCCCAAACACCCCGTTGATCAATGCACTGGCATTCCATCTACCGTAGGAGATTGAGTTGTTCCATCCCAAGGTGAAATCAGGATCCAGGTTTCCGATAAACTCGCGCTCAGCGGTTCTCAATGGTTTGCCAGCATCATCAAAGAGGATTCTTCCTTGATCGTCCCTTCTGAATTTCAATACGTACAAATCATTAAAGGCACCACCCTCTACCAAACGGGAGCTATAGCCCTCAGAGGACCCAAGGTTGATGATTCGTTCATCATCAGGTCCTATATCAACAATCTCACTCCTATTTCGGGTATAGTTAAAAGAGGTGTTCCACTCAAAACCATCCTTTCTAACGGGAGTTCCATTTAAGGAAATCTCAACCCCTTTGTTGACAATTTCCCCGGCATTGATAAATTTCCGGGTATACCGTCCTTCAGATTCTGGATCGGAAGCGTCCAAGGGAACGGTCACGAACTGGTCTTCACTCTTGATGTTGTACCATGTAAAGTCAATGCCCAAACGGTTGCCAAAAAAGCGCCAATCCGCCCCAAATTCCGTACTGGTAATAATTTCAGGCTTGGCAGCAAGGAAGGGTTTGGTGGTAGTTCTGCCCACGCCTGAACTGGCATTGATCGTAGGTGGTGGATTGATACGGTTATAGTGTACTTCCGTGGCCACTTGTGTGCTTGAAAGCCTGAACTTTCCAAAGCTGATGCTTTCGGGCATTTCAAACATTTCACTTACAATGGCCGTTAGACCCACAGAAGGGTAAAAATAGGAATCGTTTCCAGTCAAGGCCAGGGTGGAAGCCCAATCATTCCTTCCTGCCAAATCCAAAAAGAGCATTTCCTTATACCCCAATTGGGCATTGGCAAATACACCCTGTTTGATGATTTCACCATTGGTGACCGATTCTACTTGAACATTGGTCAATAGGTTCTGAAAAAAGTACTCATTTGGATAAAAAAGACCGTTGGCACTGCTGGACCTAACCCGGATTCCTTCGCCGTAGTCAGATTTGGTATAACTAGCTCCCAAAACGGCATTTAAGCTGAAATCCTCAGTAATGGCCGTGTCATAGGAAAATATGGCATCGGTGTAAATCAAACGATCTTCATATTTGTGATAGTCCCAAGAGCCATTGGGGTGTACATTGGTAGAGTTGGATGTGGCTCCATGGCGTTGTTCTCCCAATACGGTTCCAAAATCGTAGTTACCCCGAAGCTGTAGGTTCAAATTATCCAAAATTTGATAGTTCAGGGTTAAATTGGCAATCACCCTTTTTTTGTTCTGCTCATTGGGTTGCCGGTGAATGATCCAATAAGGATTGGACTGGTGGTGGTCACTTACAAACCAATTTTGTGCCATTAGGTTACGGGCTGGATCAAAGATTTCATAGTTGGTCCTAAAATCTTCAAAATTTCGCTCCCTAGGGAAAAAATATAAACCTGTCAAGGGATTTAGGTAATATCCCGACGCCAATCTATTCTCTGAATCCTCAATGGATAGAATGACATTGGAACTTAGTGTCAGCTTGTCGTTCAGCAATTTTGTGGATTGCTTAAGCGATACGTTGTTCCTGGAGTACCTATTTTCTGGGGTAATCCCGGTTGCCGTAGTATTGGAATACGAAAAATACGCAGTAGTAC
>JBFOLQ010000650.1:0-2062 GCA_040830145.1 Flavobacteriaceae bacterium
AACTCCTTCCCATTCCAATCACTTTTACCATAATGGCGGTCCCGGGTCACCCCGGAAACGGCATCAACAATAGCTTCCCTACGTTGGATCAATCGATTAAAAAAGGTGGATTTCCCCACATTGGGTCGGCCCACGATGGCAACTATGGCTCCCATACCTGAAGAAATTATGCGCAAAGGTAGGCATATCAACCAAATTAATTCATTACCTTACTGGCAGGAGAACTGAACAAAATGGCTTTACCGAACCATATCGTACTTAGGCCCCGTTTTATCAAGGAGGAACCTATGGGGAAGGAGCAACTTCTAATGGCGTTCGGCAGCAAAGTCCAGGGCCCTTTTATCCTTAAGCGGTTGGACGACCATATCTTTATAAAGGTAAAACCGCATGAACGTACCATATGGTCGCCGCAATTGCATTTGGAAATGGAGGACCAAGCAGAAAACGCCACAAAAATCCATGGTGTGTTTGGCCCCAACCCCACTTTTTGGACACTCTTTATGTTCCTTCACTTTATCATAGGCACCTTGTTCATTGCCTGCGGTATATGGGCCTATGTCAACCATTCTTTGGAAAAGTCCTATGGGGCGCAGTTGTTTCTAATGGGGCTCATGGTGGCCCTCTGGGTGGGGCTCTATCTTTTTGGAAGAATGGGAAAGCATGAAGGGAGGCCCCAAATGCAGGCCCTGTACCAGTTTATGGAAGAAATCCTTGAAACGGAACGAAAAAAATAGTTGGCCTGTTTACTTGGCCTTATAGGAAATAACCTTTAAGGGCTTATTCTTATTGAGATATTCTTCCCCAATGACCCTTTTTCTTATGACCCTGGCGGGCGATTCATAGACCACGACCTGGTCGCCAAAATCGTTGATGACGAGGGACCCGGCTCCGATGACCGTATGATTCCCTATGCTCACATTCTCTATCACATTTGTCCCCAAGCAAACCGCGGAATACTTTCCCAAGGAAAAGACCCCTCCGACACACACCCGTGGCGCAAGGCTTGAGTAGTCATCCATAAAGCCATCGTGATCTAAGGAGGAATTGGTGTTCAGTATGCAATAATCCCCAATCGTGGAATTTGAATTGACAATGACACCCGGCATGATTACCGTCCCTTTTCCAATCTGTACATTGGCTCCAACGGTCGCATTGGGATGAACGGCAGAGACAAACTCAAAATCGGGAGCTATTTTCACAATTCGGTCCACTACCTGCTTACGTATCCAATTATCCCCAATGGCCACAATGCCTCCGTGAATATCAAACTTTTCCATTAAATAGGGAAGGTCGTACTCTGTACCCAAGATTGAAAAACCATTATGGACACGACCTTTCTTTTGAAAGGAATCAATGTAACCAACAACCGAATATTGATTCTCCCGAAGGATACAATCCAATACTACGCTGCCATGACCGGAAGCGCCAACAATGACAACTTTTTTCATCTTCTAGGGGGGTTAGTGCATTTCATCGATCATTTATGCAGTTCATCGACAAATCAAAGATAGTAAAACTTCCTGTACTACTTATATGGTTTCGATTTTTTCGATAAAAATATTCATTTTTCTGTTTGTTTCACGGATCAAAAACGTAAGTTGTTGAAAATTCAAGAATTTAAACCTCATTCTTGCCGTTTCATAAAACCATTTCCACGTCAACACCAAACGATGGGTCCTTTCGATATATTGTAACCTTGGTTCCCTTTTCGACCATTTACCCGGGAAATCCCCACGGCCAGGCGTCCAATGGGACATACATTCATAAAAAAAGCGGCTCAAATGGGCCGCTTTGCAACAACAAATGCATTTTTTCTACTCGTTCTCGTAAATGCTTATGGTACCGCTCACTTCATTGCTTACAACAAGTAATTCCTGTTTTGTGGGACTATCCTTGGCCGAGACTGCCAAAACACCTTCAGGACCCAAATCCCCCCCATGGGATAGAATTTCCATAAAGACAGGGGCAGCCGGGTTGCTCACATCATAGACCATGATTTGATTGGTACGTTCCAAACCTACAAAGAGAATATGTGAATCCCCTATCTTTAGTACTTCCACGG
>JBFOLQ010000651.1:0-9872 GCA_040830145.1 Flavobacteriaceae bacterium
AGAAGGCATAGCACTAAGCTTATTCCCTTAATCTTCAGCAGATTGCAAGGCACTATGGTTAACACGGTGTGACTCTAAATAAAAAATTGATTAACAGGTTATTACAAGTTTTGGCAGGTATAGGGATGAACCCTCTTGTTACAGAAATACCTGTGATTAGTGGATGGTAGGAGGTTTCCTTAAAACAGACTTTTCGGTTTGTTTTTAGAACAACGGGTCTTCTTTTTGCCCCAAAAAGTCATGTTCACGAACGAAAAACATCGATGAAATGCATGTTTATGACGTATGTATTTAAAATGACACACAAAAAAGACCACTAGGTCTTTTTAGAAACAATATATCACGTCGCTAATCTTACAAAAGACATGGCAAATCCTTGTATTTTTGCACAAAACATACATTGTTCCCATAGGGATGTAATCCGTGGAGGGCCTTACAAAACTTTGGTCGTACAAATTTAGACGGTTCATAGGCCCAAACTTTGTGGGATTTAATCGACCAATGGCATAATAATATGGTTGATTTTAAGTTTAGAAGATGTATATAGATAAGGAATGTCAAGATTTCGACACAAAATCCCAGGTTTCATACTGATTTCAGTATTTCTTTTTAATGCCTGTTCCACTAAAAAGGACGCTTTCATCAATAGAAATTGGCATGCACTCAACACCAAGTATAACGTACTTTATAATGGGAGTTTGGCCTTTGAGGAAGGTCGGGAAGCACTAAATTCGGGATATCAGGATAATTATTGGGAACTTTTGCCTGTGGAGCGCCTTGAGGTGCCCGAGGAGATCAGACTTGATTCTGAGGGAAACACCCCAACTTTTGAAAGGGCTGAGGAGAAAGCCTCAAAAGCCATCCAAAAACACAGTATGGACATCAAGGATGTGGAGCGCAATCCCAAGACCGCTGATGCCTTTTTACTGCTTGGTAAATCCCGTTATTTTGATCATCGGTACATTCCGGCCTTGGAAGCATTCAATTATATCCTCAACAAGTATGACAAGAACGATAAGTTGAATGAAGCCCGCATTTGGAGGGAAAAGGTCAACATTCGGCTTGAAAATGAGGAAACGGCCATTGATAATCTAAAACGCTTACTGAAGTTTGAACAATTGGGGGACCAGGAATATGCTGACGCACGGGCCATACTTGCCCAGGCCTACATAAATCTGGGCGTGCGTGATACAGCAATACAAAACCTAAAGGTGGCGGCCTACTATACCAAAAGGAAACCTCAAAAAGGGCGTTACTACTATATTATAGGGCAGTTGTACAATGGGATGGGACATAAGGACAGTGCCAATATGGCCTTTGACCAAGTCCTGGCCCTTAAACGCAGGTCACCCAGGATATATATGATCAATGCCGAATTGGAAAAATTGCGCAACACGGAAATAACCGAGGCCAATAAGGAAGAAATATTTGAATATCTGGTCGATTTGGAGGAAAACAGGGAAAGCCGCCCATTTCTGGATAAAATTTATCGTCAAGTGGGGGAATATCATTTACACACTGGGAATGATAGCTTGGCCTTGGTCTATTTGAACAAATCATTAAGGGCGGCGCAGAATGATGCCCATTTGAATGCCATGAACTACCAAGATCTTGCAGAGCACAATTTTGATCTGAACCAATACAAGATCGCTGGGGCCTATTATGACAGTTTGCTTCAAAACTTAAAACAAAATACCAAGGCCCACCGGGCCACTCAGAAAAAATTGGATAACCTTGAGGATGTCATTAAATATGAGGACATTGCTTTTGAAACAGATAGCATCCTAGGATTGGCCGCCATGGACAAGGATGCCCAGATTGCGTATTTTGAAAATTATGTGGCCGAACTTAAAAAGGCCGAGGAAGAAGCGGCCGAGGAGAAACAAAAACGCAGGAATGATGGTTTTATCGCTTTTGGGCAAACCCCAGGGGGGAAAGAGAATAAGGGAAAGTTCTACTTTTATAATATTACCAGCCTGGGTCATGGAAAGACCGAATTCACCAGACGATGGGGCGATAGGCCCCTTGAGGACAATTGGCGTTGGAGCAATAGGGCTGGGGCCATCACCACAGACCAGGTCAATGCCACGTTGACTGAAAATGGAACCCAGGTGGCTCAGGACTCCACTGCGGCGGATAGGTATGATGCAGCTTATTATGTAAACAGTATTCCTACAGATTCCCAAGTTCTTGACAGCCTTTCCAAGGAGCGAAATTTTGCCAATTATCAATTGGGCCTAATCTATAAGGAAAAATTTAAGGAGAATTCATTGGCAGCTGCGAAACTGGAAGATGTGCTTCGGTCAAACCCTGAGGAACGATTGGTATTGCCCTCAAAATACAATCTGTACAAGATTTATGAGGAAGTGGGAAGTCCCTTGGCCTCTAAAATGAAACAAAACATTATTGAAAACCATGCTGATTCCCGTTACGCGGAGATATTGATGAATCCACAAGCGGTCTTGGCAGATAGCTCTGACAGTCCCGATGCCCGCTATGCACACCTTCTAGAAAAGTTTAGGGAGCAACAATTCCTACAGGTAATCACGGGTGCTGAAGAAAACATTGGCCGTTTTACGGGGGACCCCATTGTTCCCAAGTTTGAAATGCTAAAGGCCAATGCCATTGGGAGATTACAGGGCTTTGATCGCTTTAGGGAGGCCTTGAATTATGTGGCCTTGGCCTACCCCAACAATCCAGAGGGCAAAAAAGCTGAACAAATGGTGGCTGAGCAATTGCCCAAATTGGCCAACAAGGAGTTTTTGGTTGGGACGGAATCAAATGGCACTGCCAATTGGAAGGTGGTGTTTCCCTTTAAAAGACGCCATGATGCTGATGCCGAAGCATTGGCCAAGGTCTTGAAAAAGTCAATTGTTGACCTCAGGTACAAAAATGTAGTGTCAAAGGATATTTATAATTTGGAAGACCAGTTTGTTGTGGTCCATGGCTTTCGTTCCAAGGATTACGCCTTGGGATATGTTGAGCTTTTAAAAAACAACAAGGACTATAAAATCAATAAGGAGAATTTCGTAATTTTATCGTCCAACTATAAAATCATCCAAGTACACAAAAACCTGGAAGAATACAGGGATTCCCAAAAAACCCCAAAACCATAGAACATGTTTTCAGACAAACAAAAACCTAGACCTATGGCCGAGACCGGCGGCCAACCCAATCGAATTGAAAAAAACACCAAGATCAAAGGGGACATTGTCTCCGAAGCCGACTTCAGAATAGATGGCAAACTTGATGGCAATGTAAAGACATCAGGCAAAGTAGTCATTGGTAAGGGTGGGTATATCCACGGTAAGGTGGAATGTGTCAATGCTGATATTGAAGGGAGCTTCAATGGTGAATTATTGGTCTCTGACCTGTTATCACTCAAATCTTCAGCAGTCATAGATGGTACGGTGTCCGTGGCCAAGTTGGCTGTAGAGCCCGGTGCCACCTTCAATGCTTCATGTTCCATGGGCAAAGGGGCTGGCAGTGCCAACAGCAAACCTTCCTTTGGCAGCCATACCAATTCCAAGGATGGAGCCGCAAAGGCATCGTAAGGGAAGATTTGCTTCCTATGCCCGGTATTCGGGAATCGTCTTTCAAATGCTGGCTATTATTGTTGTAGGCACCTTTGTTGGAGTGAAGTTGGATGAAAAGTACCCCAATGAAAACAATCTGTTTACTGTTGGCCTATCTTTGATAGCTGTAATAGTATCGGTTATCTATGTGATACGGCGAATAAATGCGACTGCCAAAAGCGGTAAATGAACAGTGACTATCTAAAAAAATCGATTCCCTTTCTTTGGCGTTTAACCCTTTTTACACTCTTGATTGGGGCATTGCACGCATATATTATTCAAAGCTTTTTTCCTGAATTGCATTATACAATTCCAATTTGGAAGATATATACATTTCATTTTCTGGTTGTTTTGTGCTTGTTTGGGATAGTGAGTTATGGGTATTTTAAAAATAAAAAAAACGTTTTCAATGTTTTTATGGTTGGCACATTTGTCAAAATGATACTGGCCATATTTTTTTTACTGCCTTTGTTCTTTTCCAAAACCGAAAACATGCAAGGGGATGTTCTTAATTTCTTTATCCCTTATTTCTTATTTCTGGCGTTAGAGGTCTACAGTATTTCGAAACTTTTGACCCAAGCCAAAAACGGCAGCTAGCCAATGGTAGTTTTGCTCTCAGCACGCCCTTTTTATTGGTTGTGATTTATGTTTGTGAATTCATTTAATGTGCGTACATTTGCACGGAATTTTTGAAGCGGTTTTTTTAATCAAAATAGAACCATGCGCCACGGCCTCAAATCAATGGTTTCAATAATATGCTTGATGGTGTTTACGTCAAGTGTTTTTTCTTCGGAAACCTCCGATTCAAGTAAAGAATTTGATCCCCAATCCATGATTGTGCACCACGTTCTTGATGCGCATGAATTTCATGTCATGGATTGGAACGAACATCCAATTTCAATTCCACTTCCCGTTATCCTATGGACAGAGAACGGATTGACTACTTTTATGTCAAGTGCCTTTCACCATGATGATTCTGGAAAAGTTGTGGTGGAGCAAAATGGAGGGAGGTTCGTAAAGCTTCATGAAAAAATATATCAATTGAACCCAGGTGAGAACAGCATAAAATTTGATGCGTCCCACCATCCCACAAACGCAAAAACTCCTTTGGACATTTCAATTACAAGAAATGTTTTTATGATGTGGGTGTCCGTGATTGTCTTGTTATTGATTTTTATTGCGGCGGCACGACGGTACAAAAAAGCAGAGAATTTTGTCCCAAAGGGGATAGCTGGTTTCGTGGAGCCCTTGGTCATATTTGTCAGGGATGAAATAGCCAGACCCATGATAGGTGAGAAAAAGTATGCGAGGTACATGCCTTATCTATTGACCATTTTCTTTTTTATCTGGATTAACAATATCTTCGGATTGATTCCTATTTTGAACGGGGCCAATCTTAGTGGAAACATTGCGTTTACTTTTACATTGGCTGTTTTTACTTTTATTATTACCACGTTCAGTGGTAACAAAAACTACTGGGAACATATTTTTTGGATGCCGGGAGTGCCCATTCCAATGAAGATTTTTTTGGCACCGATAGAGATAATAGGAATGTTTGTAAAGCCTATTTCCCTGATGATTCGTTTGTTTGCAAACATTACGGCGGGACATATTATTGTACTTGCCCTGATGTCCCTGATATTTATCTTTAAGACAGTTTGGATAGCTCCTGTTTCTGTAGCATTTTCGTTGTTTATTGGACTGATTGAGATTATCGTTACTGCAATCCAGGCGTATATTTTCACAGTGTTGTCAGCACTGTATTTTGGTATGGCCACAGAAGAAGCACATCATTAATTAATTATATAAACCTTTAGAACTATGAGTCTAGCATTATTACAGGAAGCAGCAGTTGCAGATTACGGTGCTATTGCCGCAATTGGAGCTGGTTTGGCCGCAATTGGAGCCGGTGTGGGTATCGGTAAGATCGGTGGTCAGGCAATGGAGGCTATGGCCCGCCAGCCTGAAATGCACGGAAAGATTCAATCTTCTGCACTTATTTTGGCAGCCTTCGTTGAGGCGGTTGCCCTATTTTCGGTAGTTGTTTCCTTTTTTTAGTAAAAGAAATCGAGGGGCAACGGTTGGTTGTACCTCGGTTTTATGGTTCATTGATGTGAAACTACAATATTCTAATTATGGATAGTACTCAATTTGTAACACCTGGTTTTGGGTTGGTCTTTTGGACGGCAATTACGTTTTTAATCTTGCTCCTTATTTTAAGGAAGTTTGCTTGGAGGCCAATTCTAGGGGCAGTAAGTGAGAGGGAAGAATCTATTAAAAACGCCCTGGCTGCTGCTGAAGACGCGAAAAAGGAAATGCAAAACCTTCAAGCAGATAATGAACGCTTGTTGAAAGAGGCTAGAGCAGAGCGTGATACCATGCTCAAAGAAGCCAGGGAAATCAAGGAAAACATTATAGCCGAAGCTAAAGATCAGGCCCAGGTTGAGGCCGATAAGATGATCAAACAGGCACAAGCGACCATAGAAGGTGAAAAAAAGGCGGCTGTGGCCGATATTAAGAACCAGGTGGCAGGCCTTTCGGTAGAGATTGCTGAAAAGGTAATCAAGGAACAGTTGTCCAACAAAGACAAGCAATTGAAGCTTGTGGAGGATATGTTGGGAGACATCAAATTGAACTAAGAAACCAATGAGCGACTCAAGAGCGGCCCTGCGATATGCCAAGGCAATATTAGACCTTGCGGTCGATAAAAAGGCAACGGATGCTGTGGAAGGCGATATGCGCTCCATTACTTCCACGCTGTCCGAGAGTGGTGAACTAAGGGATTTTTTGACCAACCCTGTTATAAAGGGAGGCACTAAGAATGAGACCTTAAAATCCATTTTTAAGGGAAGTCATGCCATTACGGAAGGATTGATCGATCTTCTTGCCGGGAATAAGCGTATGGGGCTATTGGAGCAGGTGGCCCTTAAATATATTGTACTCAATGAGGAGCGCAAAGGACAGAATGTGGCAGATGTGGTAACAGCTGTTCCCTTGACCAAGGAACTTGAAAAGAAAATATTGGCCAAGGTCAAAAGCTTGACCGGAAACGAAGTGACCTTGCAGAATAGGATTGATGAAAGCATCATTGGAGGTTTTGTCCTTCGTGTGGGGGATTTGCAATATGATGCCAGTATTGCCAACAAATTGAACAACATCAAAAGGAAATTTTCTAACAGCATATAAAATAGGTAAGTCTAGATTTTTGAATCTAACATCTAACATCTTATATCTAACATCCATAAGAAATGGCAGGAGTAAAAGCCGCTGAGGTATCAGCAATCTTAAAGAAACAATTATCGGGCATGAGTGCAGATGCCTCATTGAACGAGGTGGGCACCGTTTTGCAAGTAGGGGATGGTATTGCCCGTGTATATGGGTTATCAAACGCCCAATATGGGGAATTGGTTGAATTTGAGAATGGATTGGAAGGTATTGTCCTAAACTTGGAAGAGGACAATGTGGGAATCGTACTTCTGGGACCGTCCAAGGAAATCAAGGAAGGTGCTACCGTCAAACGTACCCAACGCATTGCCTCCATCAATGTAGGTGAGGGTGTTGTGGGCCGAGTCGTTGATACCCTTGGGAATCCCATAGATGGTAAAGGTGCTATTTCTGGGGAACTGTATGAAATGCCATTGGAGCGCAAAGCTCCTGGTGTTATCTACCGTCAACCGGTGAACGAACCACTTCAAACAGGTGTTAAGGCCATTGATGCCATGATTCCCATCGGTCGTGGACAACGGGAGCTGGTAATCGGTGACCGTCAGACAGGGAAGACCACGGTTTGTATTGACACCATCCTAAACCAAAAGGAATTTTATGATGCCGGAGAGCCCGTGTATTGTATTTATGTGGCTGTTGGGCAAAAGGCATCCACTGTGGCTGCCATCGCCAAAACGTTGGAAGATAAAGGAGCCTTGGCCTATACTACCATTGTAGCAGCAAATGCCTCAGATCCCGCTCCCATGCAGGTGTATGCCCCTTTTGCCGGTGCTGCCATTGGGGAGTACTTTAGGGATACTGGCCGTCCTGCATTGATTATATATGATGATTTATCAAAGCAAGCGGTAGCCTATCGTGAAGTGTCGCTTCTATTGCGTCGCCCTCCGGGACGTGAGGCCTATCCAGGGGATGTTTTTTACCTACACTCCAGGTTATTGGAACGTGCGGCCAAGGTAATTGCTGACGACGGTATTGCCAAAAACATGAATGACCTTCCAGAATCCTTGAAGCCTATAGTCAAAGGTGGTGGGTCATTGACGGCCTTACCCATTATTGAGACACAGGCAGGGGATGTATCTGCCTATATACCCACCAATGTGATTTCCATTACCGATGGACAGATTTTCTTGGAGCAAGACCTCTTTAACCAAGGGGTTCGTCCAGCGATTAACGTGGGGATTTCAGTATCACGTGTGGGGGGGTCGGCACAGATAAAATCAATGAAAAAAGTGGCCGGAACCTTGAAATTGGATCAAGCACAGTTCCGTGAATTGGAAGCTTTTGCCAAGTTTGGATCTGATTTGGATGCCGCTACTCTAAACGTTATTGAAAAAGGCCGTCGCAACGTTGAAATATTGAAACAGGCCCAGAACGACCCCTTTACTGTTGAAAACCAAGTGGCCATTATTTATGCGGGTTCCAAGAACCTACTGCGCGATGTGCCGGTGGATAAGGTAAAGGAATTCGAAAGCGAGTACATAGAATTCTTAAATGCCAAGCACAGGGGTGTTTTGGATACCTTGAAATCAGGTAAGCTGACCGATGAGGTGACGGATACTTTGACCAACGTGGCAAAGGATTTGGCGGGAAAATATAGCTAGACCCCCTCTAACTCCCAAAGGGGAGAAAAGGGCACTGGCGTTATTGTTTAATTAAAAAGTTCCTCCCCCTTGGGGAGAGTAGGAACGGCTGATATGGCAAACTTAAAGGAAATACGAAACAGAATTGCATCGGTAAAATCTACCATGCAGATTACCAGTGCCATGAAAATGGTGTCCGCCGCCAAATTGAAAAAGGCCCAGGATGCCATTACGGCCATGAGGCCTTATGCTGATAAATTGACGGAGTTGCTACAAAACTTTAGCAGTAGTCTGGACGGTGATGTGGGAGGTACGTATGCAGATGTGCGTGAAGTGAACAAAGTCCTTGTTGTGGCCATTACCTCTAATAGAGGGTTATGCGGGGCGTTCAATTCCAATATCATAAAGCAATGTGTTTCACTGTACCAAGAGAAGTACAATGGAAAGCAAGTGGATTTTGTGACCATTGGTAAAAAAGGAGATGATATTCTGGGAAAGAACTATACCATTCTATCCAATCACAATGACATTTTTGATGATCTTACCTTCGAAAATGTGGCCCAAGTGGCAGAAAATTTAATGCAGCGTTTTACGGAAGGGGAATATGACCGTATTGAATTGATATATAACAAATTCAAAAATGCTGCCACGCAGATTGTAATGACAGAGCAGTTCTTGCCCATTGTCCCGGTTACGGATGAAAATACGGTATCCGCCGATTATATTTTTGAACCTTCCAAACCGGAAATTGTACAGGAATTGATTCCCAAGTCATTGAAGACCCAATTGTTCAAAGCTGTTCGGGATTCATTTGCCAGCGAACACGGGGCACGTATGACGGCTATGCATAAAGCCACGGACAATGCCTCAGAGCTCAAGGATCAATTGACCCTTACTTACAATAAGGCTAGGCAAGCGGCCATTACCAATGAGATTTTAGAGATTGTGGGTGGTGCTGAGGCCTTGAAGTCTTAATAGCGTAACGAAGACAATTTTCTTTACCGTATCAAAGGCATATCAGCCTTTATGTATCCTATAGGTAATTTTTCTGTTGGTGATTATTTTTTGTTTTCCAAAACCCAGGGTAAACCGGGAATTGTTCGTTAAGGCACTTATCTGTTCAAAAGCATATACATCTCCACCTATGGACGTAATGGTGGTGATGGGGGATTCATCTGAAAAGCTTCCATCCCCATCTGTGTCAACAAGCAGCCATACTATGGACGGGTCTACACTACCAAACCCCGACAGGTCAAACCGGACATCGACATCACCGATATCCACGGGGTCCCCCGCTGTATCGGCATCACTGACACGCAAGATAAGCGCGAGCCTTGATGCTACTTGAGAAGGAATGTTTGTGGTGGTAGTGGTCGTCAAATCAGAGCCGTCGGGTACCCAAAGCAAAACTTCATCATCGTTCAGCCCACCGGGATTTAACATCCCGACGAATCCCGTTCCCTGTGCATTGTTGTGGAAATTGGAAGCATCA
>JBFOLQ010000652.1:0-3072 GCA_040830145.1 Flavobacteriaceae bacterium
CCAATGTCCAGTATACTGAGATTAAGTTGGGCATTCCCCCAAACGAGCCGCTGGAACTCACATTCTATGAAGCTTCAAATAATCTATTGTACCACCCTGATTTTTCAATCCCCCCCAGACCTGCAAATAACATCTCCATGCCCTTTGTTCTCAACGATGCAGTGATGACCGTAAAGACCATTTCATTTTAGGGGAATCCTTCTGCACGAACGCGAAAATTGTCCTGGTAGAAGGCCTAAAAAAGTAAAAATCATACTTATGTAAGGTTTTTCTTCATAATAATAAGGTTAATGACACAACATTTTCACGGAAACACACATCACTTTTAGGGCATTTGACAACAAAATGGACCATAAATTGTTAACCATATCGTTGTAATTGAGAGTTTTATCGACGAAATGCACTAACTTTAATGTATCAATCCAAAAAATGCCGCCATGAAAAAGACAAAATTAAAGGAGAGGATCATTGCGGAAATCCAAGGACTTTTGTCCCAAAGCTGTGACAGCAAAAAATTGACCAAGGAGCATTCCGATCTCCACATCGCCTTGTTGAAAAAGTATTACAATGCCGCCCACGTGCAAATTGACTACCATAGAAAGCGAATAACACTGCACCTCTTATACGATGATTCAGATTACAGACCCAATACGGTAAACATCAACATTCCCACTTTGTACACAAATTTGAAATTCAATAATCTATATACGTTTCTGAAAAACTGTCTTGAGCGTGATAAAAATAGCCTAGGCTTTTACGCGGGACTGATTCGGTCCATGACAAAAAGAGAGGTGACGCCAACCATGGCGTGACAAATCAATTGCTATGAAATAGTAGAGGGGGCGTCGTGGGGCACCCCCTTTTTTTTGGTTTTTTTGCACAACTTACATAGCCTCGGCCATACTCCGATATCAGTTTTCAACCACGCCTGCCAATGGATTTGCTTCCATGTATCTTCACAAAACAAATAATGCAAGAATTAACGTAAGGTTAGGGCTATAACGATTGAAACACTGCCCATTTTTTTATAGTTTAGTCCACTTAAAATCCGGAAAAATGTGCAGATGGGTCCTCTTATTGCTTTTAGCCCCGCTTTGTAGTGGCTATTCCCAAGACAATTCGGCTTTGGTAAACCACTACAAGGCCTATTACGAACAAATGAAAAAACAAACAGATGTTCAGGGGCTCATCAATGCCCTCACCCATTTGAATGTACTGGACCCCTCAAAGGAACGCCAGGATACCTTGGCCTATCTCTATGCCAACGACAACCGTCATATGCAGGCCCTTAACCTCACCGGGATTGAAAACAATGAGAAGGATTCTGATTTGGCAGTACAGGTCAAGGCACTGTCACTTAAGGCACTGGGACAACCGCGACGGGCCATTGAGCAATTTGGGATTTTGTACCAACGCAATCCCAATCCCTACCTGGCCTATGAATTGGCCGACCTCAAAATCCAAGTAGGTGACACTTCTGGAGCCACTACCTTAATTGATTACGGACTAGCCAATGCAACCGATGACATGAAATACGCGTTCTATGAACGACAGCAACCCTACGATGTTCCCATCAAGGCCGCCTTCTTGCACCTAAAGGGACTTTTAAAGTTCAATATCGATAAAAGTGATTATGATGGAGCCTTGGCCCTTATTGAGGATGCCCTTACGGTAGCCCCCAATTTCAACTTGGCAAGCTTAAGCAAGCAGGCCCTATTAGAACGTAAAAGCCAACCCCCCTCCAAAAACTGAATGCCTTTGTCATTAATTACCGCCCCTGAGCTGTACCATTAAAAGGCTATCTTTTTGCTTTTTGAGATGTACCAATGCCTTTACATGCTCATTGGGCACTGCTATGGAAAGGACATAGTGCGCCACTTTCCATTTTCCATCCACTTTTTTAAGTACCCCTGACCCCCGGCATAACTCCATCTGGGTGTCCAAAAGTTCATCAAACCACGCCACCAAACCGTTATCCGCTACATAAATGTGTCTCTCCAAGGCTGTAAAATTCCAGGCTTTCCCCCTATCAAAATAAGGTTTGGAAAACTCCTTGAATTCCTCGTTTTGCCAATTTTCGGTAGCATCGGTCCCTATGAACACCCCATCGTCGGTCATTCCATCAAAATAGGTATTGAAATCAGCATCGGCCGCTGCTTGGTGCCATTGGTCCAACACCTCCCCAATCTGTTCCGTTACTGCCACCCCCGTCTGTGCACACGCCACAGTGCAGGTCATATATACCAGCTTACTCAACCACCTCGTCAATCTCATCTATTTCAAGTAGTTTTTTGTCCAATTTATTGTTAAACACCACATTGAACTGATTTCTAAGTGCATTGTACGCCTCTATCATTTGAGAGACCGGTTCCTGTATCTCGAGGTCATGTCCCAAGTGGCCCTTTACCTTGAGGCAAAAGGTCTTGAATACTTTTTGCCTGCCCTTGATTTGGGAAAGGTTGAATTCCTCTGGATATGTAGATTTTTCAAGCAGCTTTTGCTTTTCGATGAGATTTTCGACCACCAGGGAAAGATCTTCCCTATTCCCTACCGTATATAAAGACTCAAAACTGGCCTGTAAATCCATAAATTCAGGCCAAGCCTTTAAGATTTCCATGGGGTCTTCCTTTATAGATACAGGTCTGGGCCATTCCCCACCCTGAATTTCGGTCACGGCAGCCTCAACCATCGGGGAAGATTCCTCCTTGGTCCTACAAGCCCACATAATGGTCAAGACAAGGGCAAAAAGCCATATTTTTTTCATTAAAACGAAAGTACAAATTTTGAGAAAAGGTATCTTTACCCTATTGTTGTTTAACTTCAATTTAAGTGAAGAAGTCTATCCTAATTCTTGGGGCCTGTGGGCAAATCGGCACAGAGCTCACCCTGGCCCTCCGGGAAAAATACGGTGACGAAAACGTTGTGGCCAGTGATATTCGTGAAGGCTCGGGTCCCTTGATGCAATCAGGCCCCTTTGAGCTACTCGATGCCACGGATTACTCAGCCATAGAAGATGTGGTCATGCATTATGAAATAGGTGAGGTATATCTTATGGCCGCCATGTTGAGTGCC
>JBFOLQ010000653.1:0-3306 GCA_040830145.1 Flavobacteriaceae bacterium
ACCACCCAATACCCACATCCTATCATTATATACTACGGAGGTATGCCCCGTTCTCGGTAAAAAAGCGGCTTTTAACGTAGCTGTTTTCCAATCAATCCCATTTTCACTGTACCAGACGTCACTTTTGGCCGATTCAGCAGTATCACGCCCTCCAATGACCCACATGAGTCCATCATGTACCAAAGCGGTATGGCTAAACCTTGGTGAAAAGGACGCATTAGCGGTAGCTTCCACCCAGTTTATACCATCTTCACTGTACCAAACATCGTTCAGGGCCGTACTATTTTGGTCAATGCCCCCAATGACCCACAGTTTGTTGTCAAAAACCAATGTGGTATGACTGGATCGTTCAACGAATGCGGCATTGGCCGTGACCTCTTGCCAGTGAACACCATCGCCGCTTGTCCAAACATCGTTTGTACGGCCAGGTATTTCGTTACCTCCTATGACCCACATTCTATTTTTATAAACGGTTGTGGTATGTGAGGTACGTGGTGAAAAGTGTTTCAAGGCTGAAAGTTGTTCCCAGGATTCACCATTTTTGCTAAGCCAAACATCGTTTCTTGGGTTGCCACCGAACCCCTCATATCCTCCGATCACCCATATTTTGTTATCGAATGCAACAGAGGTGTGTCCTTCCCTTTTTTTGAATGGGGCCTCTTCTATAATGAGTTTTGCCTGTAGTGAGCCCTTCTTGCTTTCAACGGTTGATTTAACATCGGAAGTCCCTTGGGCATTGTCAGCGAGGGTTGGCTTCTCACATGAAACCACCAATAAGGCTAAAAACAATAGGCGTTGAATTGTTTTCATTGTGTTGTATTTAAGTAATTGAGGGGAAACTCTTTATACTTATTCAGGGATATTAAAATGTGCAATGAGCTCTTTATAGCTCATTTTTGCATAGTCCAGATTGGACTTGCCTCCTGCTGGAATACCACCTGGTACTATGACATATCTAAATTCTGACAATCTTGGGCTAATTATGTTGGTCCCATCAATAGACCGCAACCAGATAAGTAGGTTTTCAGTATGTTCAGAAGGGGTGAATTCAAAATGTTGTGCGGTGGCGTAATCGGTATATGGTAGGGTATAGTACCTATAACCTGAGCCACTTATAAGTCTGCTATAAACCATTATAAGTGCCGTATCTTTTACCTCTTGGGTAAAATCATCTGTGCCCAGCCATTCAGAAACTATGGTTTCCAAGATTGGAAACTCCCCAAAATCCACGGTTATCCACTCCGAATAAACCACATTGGCGGTACCGGTCTCGCCCTGTGGCCCTTGATCCCCATCCTGGCCATCGGTCCCAGGCTCACCCTGTGGCCCTTGGATGCCTTGTTCCCCCTGTGGGCCTTGGGGGCCAATGGCCCCGTCTTGCCCATCTTCAGGAGAACACCCCATGACCATTAAAATGAGGAGAAAAAGCGCTGTCACATTTTTCATGGCGATTGATTTTTGGGGTACGGTATTATTTTAGTACTTCAAGGGATTATTCAGGAATATTGAACAAAGCAATGATTTCCTTATAGCTCATTTTTGTATAGTCGATGGACGAGGATTTTCCGCTTGTGGAAGTACCTCCGGGAATCACAACATATCTGAAGTAATCGAAGTACGAGAAACTGGCATTGGTACCATCCAAAGTATAGGGGCGTATTTGCAGCTGTAGGTTACCGGTCTCTCCGGGGCTAAAGAGACCAAAGGTGAAATATATATTTCCGTTTCTAAGATAAGGCAATGGAAAAATTTCAAAGTCGCCGTTGATATTGTTTCCACCATAGACCAAAACCACGTCATTGGCTACATTGAGTTCGCTGGGGGAGAAAGTTGCCAAGCCCATAACATTTGAAGGTACAGGGTTGGTATTGAGATAATTGGCTTGAATCCAATCCGAATAGATCACATTGGCCGTACCTGTTTCACCTTGTGGGCCTTGAACACCTTGTTCCCCTTGTGGCCCCTGTGGCCCTGTGGCTCCGTCTTCACCATCTTCGGGCGAGCATGAGCCCAAGGATACAATTAATACTAATGAGAGTAATCTGCTTAAGAATTTCATCGTTTTCATAATCTATTTTTAATAATTGTTTCAAAGGTATTTGTAAGCGAACACGCAGATGTCCAGAATCTTTGAAAGGAAAAGAATACGGACGGTTTTCGGTCAGTCCCTAATCCCAAAGTAGGTGGCGATTTCCTCGTGGCTCATTTTTTCAAGGTTTTTGAGGCCTGAGGCCTTTAGGCCCAAAAGCTTTTGGCTTGGGACAATCACAATCCTGAATGAAGCTCCTCCGGAGGGCCTGAAAAAAATATCTTGTAAGCCTGTTAAATCCAAGGAGGTTACCCTTAATCTAGTGGTTGTGCCATTGGCACCTTGTATGAGCTCTACCGAGTAGCTTTCATTATCTTGGGGTAGGGTCACCGGAATAGAAAATATATTGCCCTTTCGACCATATACCATAATAAGATCTTTCGTTGGATTGAAATAATCGTGTTTGATAAGTGGAAGGTCCCATATTTCCGAGGCCAATTTGCTACTGTTGGGAAAACCCGATTTAAGCCATTTGGTGTAATAAATGGTATCGTCACTTTTACCATTGGCCGTTTTGAACTGTAGATAGGTCTGTTCCCCAATAAGATCAACTTCGGAGGAGTCCACTTTTGAACAAGACAGTAGGCACAGGGCCAAAATACCTATGGTACTGCCTAGGGTTTTTATTGTTTTCATAATCCCATGTTTTGGATTACAAAACTATTTTGCGGAAAGGGGTTGGGGTTCCCAAATCTTTGAATTCCAAAAAATCAGGACATCACACAAAGGCGGTTCTTGTATTCAACAGGAGTGAACCCCGTATGTTTTTTGAAAGCGGAATAAAAGGCTGATTTGGAGTTAAACCCCGCCTCAAGTCCAATTGAAAGAACCGTGTAATGGGAAAAAGCATCGGAATGAAGATTCCGTTTTACATCCGCAATCCTGTACTCGTTCACAAAGTCAATAAAACTTTTATTGAGTAGACTATTGACCATACTGGATAGGTAACAAGCAGATATACCCAAGGCCTCAGCGGTGGAGGAAAGGCTTAAATACGGATTGCGATAGATTTTTTTAAAACGCATCAAGGTCTCCAATTTTCTAAAGTACTGATTGGCTTTGGTAAAGGGCTTTCGCGTTTTGGTCCTCAAATCCTTGATTCTTTGTGCACATAGGGTGGCTATGATACTCAGTAGATAAAGGTGTTTTTCCGTAAAGAATCCTTTTTGTGGGTGTTCTGAATCTATAATGCCAAAAAGATGGTTGTTAATGATGAT